>JACCSN010000655.1 GCA_013812985.1 Hyphomicrobiales bacterium
CCGGCCATCCATGACCCTCCGAATCATGGTGACCCATCGATTCAGAAGCCAAACAACCGCGCAACTGTAATGCTAGGCCAGCAACTGCGCACAGATCGGGCGATATTGCTCCACCCTCGACGGCAGATCGGCGGCCCGGCGCAAGTAAGGCGGTCCGCTCTTTACTCATGGCGGTCGTCTGAAGATCCCGCTAGCGCTCTGCTCCGTCTCGCTACTGTGCCTGCGGGGTGAACAAGCTGCGGCTTGTCAGCAACCGCGATCCCTCGCACCCCTAAATCATCATCGGGTGTTCGCATCGCGTCCGAACTGTCGGTTGCTGGAGGATGGATATTTAGCCGAGCTTGCCTAACCTCCGCATCAACATTCGTTCTGATTCGTAAAGAGTAAACCGTCGGCGGGGAGAACACCATCTTCGCGAGAATAGGCATGACCTCCAGAAAGACGATCAGTCCCTTTGTCATCCAAGAAAATATCTGGATGGTAGCTCCGTCATCCGGGTCCTCCTTAAGCTTCCGGTAGGCCGTCATTCTTGCTAGCGGGTCGCCGGTAAAATCAGAAATGTCGCGCCCCTGCATCAACGTCGATCGGAACGCCTCAATCCGACTAGTGCGTGTGGCTTCCAATTCTCCTGTGGCTTTCTCTTCTGCGGCGATCTGATCAAGGATCCGAGCGCGCCAGTCATCATCGCGCGATCGTGCAGATGCCGCATCAGATCTTCCCTGGCGATCGAGTTCTGACAGTTCCTCAATTGCCTGCGTTTCCTGATTCTTGAGGTCCTGCAGCTCCATCGATAAGCGCTCTTCGTCTCTTTCGGCGATGGCGACCTGCTCAGCCGCATAACGATAATTCCGACCACGTCCAGGCTGTCGACGAGGTTCATCCCCGGAGGCTTGTCCAAACTCTTCCGCAGCCATGAGCTGCCTATTTGCGGCGATAGCAGCCCGAGCCTTGGACAGTTCCGCTTGGAGCCGCTCCCGGCTCTCAGCAGCCGCCGAGATACGTTGCTGAATTGCGGCCCGCATGGGATTCGCAACTTCGAGCGAAGGCGGATTCTGGCTCTGAAGATCGGCCCGGAGCGCGACTAGATTCTCCCGCCTGGATCGGATCTCCTCGTCCAAACTCTCCTCAAACTCGCTCACGCGGCCCAGAACTGGCCTATTGCTCTCAGTATATTCCTCGTAGATCTTCTCTGAAATTGGGCCGGAAAAGATCGACAGCTCCAGGAAGATTGACAGGATGTATGCGAGCGCGACGGAAAGACCGAGCCGAAGTCCGAGTCGCAGTGCTCTTTTAACTCGAGCCGATCGTGCATCTCTTTGTCCCGCCCCTTGATCAAACCAATCCGCTTGAAACAGCGCCCGGTCAAAAAGGCAGATCACGAGCGCCACAATCGCTGAAATGCCCAACCGGGGAAGAGCGCCTTCGATCATGTAGCTGGTTGCATGGTAGGTGATGCCGAAGGTGACGAGGAACGAAAGCACCAACGACAGCCCCAGATGCGTTGCCCAAAGGCGATCGGTGCCGGGGCATGACGCCAGGACGTGCCGATCAACCCCGGCGATCCAGCACAGGATGTCTGTGAAGGGTGTTTTCAAGGAAAACTCACTAGCCGTCGCGGGGCCGGCGCCCCTGTCCAGCGCCGTATGTAAATTTCCTTTTCGTTGGGCGCTACGATTGTTTGGTGCCGTAAGGCAGTTGGAAACATGCCGCATGTTGGGTTCTCTTGGACATCCGCAGTGAGGGTCTGGCACGTCCGTGGCGAGGTCGCAGGAACATTGGTGCTCGTAAACGCATCGGTCAGGGAGCCGAAGTTGCACGACTTATCTACGCCTAGGCCTGCGTCCGCGCCTCTCCGGGTCTGCTGAGATGACCTCCCGCGCTTCTCGCTTCGAGCGCAAAACCTCGACCTCGTAACGATAGCTCCTGCCTGATGGGGAGCGGCAGAATTCCCGGCGATAAATTCAAGGGCACCTCGAAGAATGCCCTTTATGGCGCGGGGTGAAAGTGATTCCCTTTTGGGGATGGGTTGTGAATGCGGGAGTTGGGCCATGGGGCAGCTGGGATTTTTTGATCTGAGCCGGCGCTACGCGGACTGGACGGGAAGAACGATCCGCTGGTTGCGCTGGCCGTCATGGTTCCCTGGGCGAGCTTCCGGGGCGAGCTTCCGGGCCGAGCTGCGGGCGGCGCTGGTGACAGGCGGGCTGCGCGCCGCGGCCGCGGCTCGCAAGAGCGCGGCGGGACGCAAGCCTTGGGACGACGTGCTGATCTTCAAGGTTCTCTGGTGCTGCAGGCGCTTTACAATCTGTCCGACGAGCAGATGGAGTATCAGC
>JACCSN010000688.1 GCA_013812985.1 Hyphomicrobiales bacterium
GTGCCGAACAAAGCAATTTTCGCCATCATCGTCGGGGATCGGGCATGAGCCGCCATCGTTAGGCCTATCAGGAGTGACCATGTCCCACAACCCGCGAAGGGTTTGTCCCAGGGCAATCGGGTGAATCGGTTAGTGACAGGAACGGCGAATGCTGAATCTGTCGCGGTCCTCTGATTCGGGCGAGGGCGACGGGTTATGGCGGCGGGCGCGGCGGGAGCGGTTGATCGGACTGTCGATTTTCTGGAACATTTCACCGAGCTGGACGACCCGCGCCAGCGCGCCAAGGTTCTTTACCCGCTCGACGAGGTGCTGCTCCTGTGTCTGATGGCGGTGCTGTGCGGGGCCGAGAGCTGGGTCGAGATCGCCCGGTTCGGCGACAAGAAGCTCGCCCTTCTGCGCCGGTTTCGGCCATTTTCGGAAGGCACGCCCTCGCACGACCAGTTGGGCGACATCTTCGCCGCCCTCGACGCCGGGCAGTTCCAGCGCTGCTTCGTCGCCTGGGTCGCCGCGCTCGCCGACCTGTCGGCTGACATCGTCGCCATTGACGGCAAGACATCGCGGCGATCCTATCAGAAGAGCGGGGCGAAGGCGCCGATCCACATGATCTCGGCTTTCGCGGCGCG
Source organism: Hyphomicrobiales bacterium (assembly GCA_013812985.1). The sequence continues at coordinate 624 of JACCSN010000688.1, forward strand.
CCAACGCCTGGTCCTCGGCCAGATCAAGGTGGCCGACAAGTCGAATGAGATCGTCGCCATCCCCGATCTCCTCGATCTCCTGATCCTGGAGGGCGCCGTCGTCACCATCGACGCAATGGGCTGCCAGCGCGACATCGCCAGCAAGATCATCGACAAGAAAGCCGATTACGTGCTTGCGCTGAAAGGCAATCAGGGCTCGCTCCGCGACGATGTGGCGCTCTTCCTTACCGAGCAGCGGGCGCGCGGCTTCGCCGATGCGCGGGTGAGCCGGCACCGGACGGTCGACGGCGATCATGGCCGCATCGAGACCAGAACCTATACCGCCACGGCCGATATCGCTTGGCTGCAGGAGCGACATGGCTGGCCCGGGCTGACCAGCATCGTCATGGTGGAAAGCACCCGCGAGATCGGCGCCCGGATCGAATCCGAGACGCGTTTCTACATCTCCTCGCTGCCGCCCGACACCGAGATGATCGGCGCCGCCATCCGCGACCATTGGGCGGTGGAGAACAGTCTGCACTGGGTCATGGACATGGTCTTCCGCGACGACGAGTGCCGTATCCGCAACGACAACGCGCCAGCCAACTTCACCTCCATCAAGCACATGGCCACCAACCTCTTGCGAAGAGCCCCCGGCAAGGACAGCATGCGCCTCAAACGCCGCACCGCCGCATGGGACGACAACTTCCTCGCCAGCCTCATAACCAGTTGAACCATTCACCCGATTCCCCTGGGGTCAGGACATGTGAGACGGGTGGGTCTGGGCGGCTTGGCGTTTGGCGAGGTAGGCTGCCGGGGTTTGTCCGGCAAGGGCTCCGTGCGGTCTATGGTGATTGTAGAGGTGCTGGAAGCTGTCGAGGATGGGATTGAGGCCCTCGACTGAGCTCGGCAGGTCATAGGTCTCGTAGAACTCGTAGCGCCAGGCGCCGTTGCAGCGTTCGACGGCGCCGTTCATCTGCGGACATTTGGGCGGCAGGACGTAGAGGCGGATGCCGCGGGCTTTGCAGGCTTCCTCGAAGGCGGCCATGAACTCGGAGCCTCCGTCGACTTGGATCGCCTCGATCCGGAACGGCATCTCGGCGATGAGCTTGTCGAGGAAGGCTGCGGCGGCCTGCGAGGTCGCTCGGTTATAGGCTTTGGCGACGGTCCATTTGGCGATCGGGCAATAGGCGGTGAAGTGCTTGATCGCCTTGGTTGGGGTGAGATTGATGAACAGGGTGTCGAGCTGGACGAGGCCGCCGGGCTTTGTCGGCTTGATGTCCTTGGGCAAGCGCTGGGCGAAGCGTCGTTTGGCGGTCCAGCGGCGGGCATGAGGCCTCTGGCGCAGGGTCGGCACGGGCTGCACGACGCCGCGATCGACGAGCGAGCGGATCATGCGGCCGACGGTGGAGTCGGAGGCCGTGAAGCCTTCCGCCCGCACGAGCGGCCCGATCTTGGCCCGGCCCCACATCGGGAAGTCCTGCCGCAGTCGCTCGACCGCCCTGACCAGTTCCGATGTCCAGGTCTTCTGGCGCACATGATGGGGCCGACGGCTCTTCGGTTCGAGACGCTGTCCCCAGCGGTGAAGGCTTGATCGGCTCGTGCCCACGGCCGCAGCCGCCTGGCCCGCTGTGAGCCCGGCCCTGCGGGCGCCGGCGGCGCGCTGCAAGGCGGCTCGCCTGCCGGCTGCGATGTGTGAGGTCTTCGCCGCCAGGCGAGACGCCACCCGCGCGGCGCGGTATACAGGTGCTTGAAGGCCAAAAACCTTCATCGGGGATCTCCTGGATGCTTGAGCTTCGCAACTCCAAGCTTCCGAGATCCCCGATCCCGTTCAAGGGCCGGGTCGCCCCGTCTCACATCTATCTGAACTCAGACACGCGCGCCTTTGCCGCAAGACCGGAGCCGGCGACACGAATGATCGAGATCATCCGAACGAACGACATCGTGC
>JACCSN010000725.1 GCA_013812985.1 Hyphomicrobiales bacterium
CTATTGCGGCTCCGGCGGCCGCGCCGCTCTCGCCGGCAAGACGCTCCAGGATTTCGGCTACGAGAAGGTCTACAATCTCGGCGGCTTCACCGATTGGGCGAATGCCGGCCTGCCGGTCGAGGATTGATCTCCAGCGGGTTCGACTATTCGGCCGCTTCGGCCGCCTCTTCTTTTGGCGCCAACCCGGCGAAATCGTAGAGCGCCGGGTCGAGCAGATGCGACGGGCGGCTGTTCCCCAGCGCCTTCAGCATGTTCTGCTTTGTCCCCGGCCGCGCCCGCTCCCAATCGGCCAAGAGCGCCTTGACCCGCGCTCGCTCCAGCCCCTCCTGCGAGCCGCAGAGGTCGCAGGGGATGATGGGGAAGCGCAGCACCTTGGCGAACCTGGCGATATCGTCCTCGGCGGAACCGGCAAGTGGCCGCAGGACCAGAATGTCTCCGTCCTCGTTGAGAAGCTTTGGCGGCATGGCGGCAAGCCGCGCTCCGTGCAGGAGGTTCATCATGAACGTCTCCAGCACGTCCTCGCGGTGATGGCCGAGCACGACGGCCTCGCAGCCCTCCTCCCGCGCGATCCGGTAGAGGTGGCCGCGGCGAAGCCGGGAGCAGAGCGAGCAATACGTGCGGCCCTCAGGGATCGTCCGCTTCACCACCGAATAGGTGTCGCGGCGCTCGATCCGGTGCGGGACGCCGTGGCGGGCGAGGAACTCCGGCAGGATTTCTGCCGGGAACCCGGGCTGCGCCTGGTCGAGGTTGCAGGCGAGCAGCTCGACTGGCAGCACGCCGCGCCATTGCAGGTCGAGGAGGAGCGCTAAGAGCGTGTAGGAATCCTTGCCGCCGGAGAGGCAGACCAGCCATTTCGCGCCCGCCCGGACCATCCCGTACGCCGCCATGGTCTCCCGTGCCTCGCGGATCAGGCGCTTGCGGAGCTTGCCGAATTCCACCGTTTGGGGCGCGTTGGCGAAGAGCGGGTGCGCGCCTGCCAAGTTCTCGTGGCAGTCCGCCGGCGCGTTGCGAAGCATCGTAGAATCCATCAGTCTACCCACATGCTCCGGCAAATCCGCCCGAACAACGTAGCCCCGGATGGCGAATATGCCAGCAACTCCTCGCAAACCGCCGCGGATCTGGGTCGCGACCCTGCTCGGCCTCATATGGCCTGGCGCCGGTCAAATATACGCGAACCAGTCTCGCAGCGCGGCATTTTTCGGCGGGATGTTCATCGCGGGCATTATAGCATTGAACGGGATACGCCAGCTCACCCCCTCGGTCCCGCTGGTGATCACTTTCTTCTCCATCGCTGTGGCATTGATAGGACTTCAGTTCGTCTCGGGTGTTCAAGCATTCTTCGTCTCTCGCCGAGCTCGGCGCGCTGGCGTTCCGAAAGGAAATCGGCTTGTAGCCCTGGCCCTCGCCGTCGCTTCCGCGCTGGGCTACGGTTCGTTGGACTTCCTGCACCATGCCACCGGCCTCAACTGGCATCTCTTCCACGTCGCGGCTCGCTCCATGGAACCTACGCTGCGAGTTGGCGACCAGGTGGTTGCCTCGCACGGGCGAAGGACTACGCGGACTCTCAAGCGCGGCGATGTCGTAACGACTGTCGACGCTGAAGGTGTAGCTTATATCCGGCGCTTAATCGGACTTCCGGGTGACAAGGTGCAGATCAGAAACGGCAGCCTTCATATGAAGGGGGTCGCTGTTCCGGCGGCGATTGGTGAGCTACAAGGCGTTCAATCCCCCTTCGGTGAAATAGATGCTGAAATCGTCGTCGAAATACTGGGCGACAAAACCTATCGGATCCTGAACCTTGTAGACGAAAGTGTAGGAGACAACACCGCTGATTTTCTTGTCCCGGCCGGGCATGTATTCGTCCTTGGCGACAATCGCGACAACGCCAATGACAGTCGGTTCGTTGGCCCTCTCCCTGCCGAGCACATAACCGGCATCGTCTACATCATATACTGGTCGCCAGAGCGTGGCGTGTTTCGTCTGCCGCAGCCGGTGAATGGGAAGAGTTGAACGAAGAACGAAGCGAGCCTCATGCGCGTGATGCAATCAGCGCCGTTGACAGCGGCTTTGGCGGAAAACACAATTGCGTTGAGGTGCGAAGCTCCCCGCCCTCAGCCGGCCGGGACGAAGCGGTAGGCGTTGTCCTTGGGCTCGGCATAGCCGACGCCCGGATACTTCCAGTGGAAGCCGATCAGCTTGATCTTGTCGGCGGCGGCGCGGTCCAGGAGCTTCCTGCGGTTCGCCACCGCGAGTTCGGGGATCGCGTCGAAGGAGAACCGCCATTCCGGATGCTCGAAGAACACGAACGGATTGACCGCCGCGTCCGCGCCGATAATGAGGCCCTCGCCGCCCGCCACTTCGATCGAGACGTGTCCCGGCGTGTGGCCCGCCGTGTCGAGCAGGCGGATGCCGGTGACCACGTCGTCGCCGGGCTTCAGCATGGTCACCTTGTCCTTGACCGCCGAGAGGTTCTGCTGCGCGCCGGTGATGAAGCCGTGCATCTCCTGCGGCATCTTGGAAAACAGCTCCGGATCCATCCAGAAATCCCACTCCGCGGCCGCTGCATAATAGCTGGCGTTTGGATAGCGCAGCCCGCCGCCTTCGACGACGGTGCCGCCGATGTGATCGAGGTGCCCGTGCGTGAATACCACCTTGGTGATCTCGGCAGGATCGACGCCGGCCGCCGCGAGACTCTCGGGTAATTTCCCGGCGGTCGGCTGGAAGCCCGGGCCCGAGCCGGTATCGAACAGGATGAGGTCGGACCCGGCGCGGATCAGCACTGCGTTGGTCCCCGGCGTCGCGTCCTCGCCCTCGAGCTGGCCGGCGGCCGTGAGGAGCGCCTTCAGCTCTTCCGGCGGCGCGTCCGGCGCAATCGCGGTGGCGGGGAAGACAAGATAGCCGTCGCTGACGACGGTCACCTCGAATTCGCCCTGGCTGAAGCTGTGCGGGGCGGCTTGCGCCCAGACGGCGCCCGGCGCGGCGGACGCCGCCGAGAGCGCGGCGGCCCCGACGACGAATTGCCGGCGGCTGACGGGAAGGGTCGAAAATTGCTTAAAGGCGTCGCTTGGCATGCATCTCTCCGGCTCAGCCGTGGCTGGTGAAGGCGCAGTCTAGACCGGTGCTGGGCTTTGCGGACCCGTCTCACGGAGATTTGCTATCAACTGGGCTGTTCCCCAACCTGCCGCCTCACGCGGCGGGAGCGCTGGCGTTCCGCAGCGTCACCACGGTGATCTCCGGCGGCACGCCGAAGCGGATCGGCGCGATGGAGCAGCCGAGCCCGCCGGAAACGACGAGATCCCGGCCGCCTTCGCGGATATGGCCGTAGGCGAAGCGCTGCCCGAAGGCGGACGGCACGACGGGGCGGCCGATGAACGGCAGCCGGACCTGGCCGCCATGCGTGTGCCCGGAGAGCGTCACCGCGAAGCGGTCGGGCACATCGACGAAGAGGTCCGGCTCGTGCGCCATGAGGATCGCCGGAGCGTCGCCGGTGATCTGGCGAAGCGTGCCGGGGAGGTCGTCCACGCCGCGGAAGCGGCCTCGCCCGAGCGGATGCGCGACGATGCTGTCCGTTCCGGCCAGCCAGAACGGCGCGGCGCCTTCGACGCGGACCGCGCGGTTCTGGTACAGCGGTATCCCGGCGCTGCTCAGCGCCCCCTTCACCGCATCAAGGTCGGACCACCAATCGTGGTTTCCGACGATGGCGTGAACCCCAAGTGGGGCTGCCAGATCGGCGAGCGGGGGACCCCATTCGCTGGCTCTGACCCGGCCCATCCGCAGGCGCTCGCCGATCCCTGACACGTAATCGCCGAGCAGCAGAATAATGTCGCCGCCAAGCTGATTGGCCTCCGCGACAATCGCCCGGATGCGGCTCGCCGGCATCCACGGCTCGACGGCATGGATGTCGGAGACCACGACGATGCGGAGCGGCCGATCGTAAGGCCATTTCGGCGTGGCGATCGTCCATTCGGTCACGACGAGCCGAAAGCCCGGC
>JACCSN010000738.1 GCA_013812985.1 Hyphomicrobiales bacterium
CGGCTGGATCGTATGGTCGAGGCAGCCGCGCCCGCCCATAGCATCCACCAGATGTCCAGTCGGAACGCCCCTGAAAGCTTCGACCAGCTTGGCCGACGGGCGACGGAAGTTACGCTGGATCGTTAGCAGCGGTGGGTCTTTGATCATTCTTGGCTCCTTGGAGATTTGGGTCGAGGGAATGCCCGACCGCTGGGCAGCTACAGGAGGGCTGAAAGTCCGCCGTCCACCAGATGGTATGAGCCCGTGATGAAACTGGAATCGTCCGACAGCAGGAAAGCCGCAAGCCGTGCAACCTCGACGGGCTGGCCGATACGGTTCAGCGCGTGCTTGGAGCCCCAGAGGTCGAATTGCTTCTGCGGATCGCCCGGGCTGTACATCTCGGCGACCGCTTGCGCCAAAGGGGTCTGGATCGTCCCGGGGCAGATCGCAGTGACCCGGATATTCTGCGTTCCATGGTCGACGGCCATGACGCGCGTCAGCGAAATGACCGCGCCTTTTGTCGCCGTGTAGGCTGCCACGTCGCGTTGGGTGGCGATCGCCTGAACGGAGGACATGTTCACGACGGAGCCGCCCCCGCCTGAGATCATGAGCGGGATGATGTGCTTGGATAGCAGAAAGATCGTTTTCAGATTGGACGCGATAACGCGGTCCCAATCGGCTTCCGGCATGTTGACGACAGTCCCGTGGATCTCCAGTCCAGTGCAATTGAGCAGACCGGTAACGCGGCCGAAATCGCGGGCCGTTTCCGCGACGCGGCGGCAGACGTCGTCCCTGGTCAGGTCGCCCGTGACTGTCCTGATGCGGTCGGAGGCCAGACTGGCGAGCCCGTCGGCATTCAAATCGGTCGCCACGACCATGGCGCCGCAATCGACGAAATGCTGGGCCGATGCACGACCAATACCCGAGGCCGCACCGCTCACGACGACCACACCCGACAGCTGGTTCATGCATCCACCCCGTTCTTATGCGGCCCTGAACGTCAAGCACCTCTGCGGAGGAGGCAATCGGGGCCCAGTTCGGCGATCCGAGACGCACCCATCAGGCCCATCACGCGATCGATCTCACCGCGGAAGATCTCGATCATATGCCGGACACCGGCGCCGCCGGCCACCGACAGCCCCCAGAGCTGCGGCCGCCCGACAAGGCAGCACGATGCGCCAAGGGCCAGCGCCTTCACGACATCACTGCCGCGCCGGATGCCGCCGTCGAGCAGAATGCTGAGCCGTCCCGCCACCGCGTCGACGACCGGCGGCAAGGCTTCGAGGGAGGCTGCCGCCCCGTCCAGCTGGCGCCCGCCGTGATTGGATACGATTACCCCCTGAAGTCCACGCTCGGCGGCTTCACGAGCTTCAGCCGGGTGCAGCACGCCCTTGAGCAGGAGGGGGCCGTCCCAAATGCTGCGCATCCAGTCGACATCAGCCCATGACATGGCTGGGTCGAGGAGGCTCGACATCCGGCCGGCGAGAGTTGCGATGTCGCCGGCCTCGCCGGTGCGGACATAGTTGCCAAAGGTAATGCGCGGCAAGGTGGTGCGCATCCGCGCCAGCCACTTGACCTTGGTCGCCGCAGCAAGGGTTCCCTGGACCCCGAAACGGGGTGGTATGGCGAAGCCGTTGCGAAGGTCGCGCTCCCGCTTGCCGAGCAATTGGTTGTCGATGGTGAGAACGAGGGCGTCGTAGCCTGCATCGCGGGCCCGATCGGCAAGCTCACGCGTGAAGCCGCGGTCTTTGTAGATGAAGACCTGCATCCAGCGCGGCTTCGCGCCGGTTTCGGCAACGTCCTCCAGTTTACAGACCGAGCCGTGGCTGGCGCAGAATGGAATTCCGCACGCCGCTGCCGCGCGGGCCGCCTCGCGCTCTCCGTCAGGCCAGAACAGGCCGGAGAGGCCGGTCGGCCCTATGGCGAGCGGCATAGAAAGCCGGGCGCCGAACAGTTCGATCGAGAGATCGCGGGTTCCGGCGCCGTTCAGCGGCCGTGGCAACAGGGCGACTGCGGCGAAGGCGGCTTCGTTCGCCCGTAAGGTCCGCTCATCTTCCGCGCCACCGTCCGCAAAGTCGAAAACCGCTCGCGGCAGCACTGCCCGCGCGGCCTCCCGCATCTCGGCGACACTCTGGTACGGGAGGAGCGGTCCAGGCGTTCCTGCGTCTGCGGCCACCTGGCCCGCGACTTCAATCGCCTCGCTTGCCATCGGGTCAGCCAGCTCCTTCACGGACCTTCTGCCCGCCTCACTGGAAGCGACCCGATCGCTCCAGCACCTCGACCTTGTAGCCGTCGGGATCCTCGACGAAGAAGAACCGGGCGAAGAGTGTGCCATCGCGCTGCATCTCGCGAAGGGGTCCCGGGCTGAAGCCTTCGCGCCCGAAACGGGAATGTTCCGATTCCAGGTCATCGACGACAAAGGCTGCATGCCCGTATCCATCGCCGAGTTGATAGGGCTGTGAGCGCCCCCGGTTGACAGTGAGTTCCAGCTCGAAGTCCGAGCCTTCGCCGCGCAGGTAAATCAGCTCGAAGCTCTCGAAAGGGAACCGGCCGGCGAGGCGCAGACCGAAGGCCGTTTCGTAGAAGCGGAGCGAGCGCTCCGCATCGAGGACTCGGATCATGGCGTGGACGGCTTTGGCCATTCTTGTGTCCTTCAGGTGATTGAGGCCAGTAGCGTGTCAGGCCCGGTCCGAGTCGATACTTTCCGAAAAGAGTGCTGCACCGCCGCTCACCAGCGCCCTCCCTGGGCGATGCTGCCCAAATGGACAGGCGCCCCGCCACCGGGTATGCGCAAGCGCCAAAGCTGACCGGCGAAGGACGGCTCCGCGCTGGCGGCAAGCACGCCCGCATCCGTCACCCAGAGCAGTTCGCCGGCAAAGGCGCAATTCGTCGGCGCGCCGCCGCATGGGATGAAGCCCAGCACCTCCCCGTCCGGCGCCAGGACATGCAGCCCGCGACCGACCAGGTCGGTCACATACAGGCGTCCGTCGGCACCGACCGCCATGCCATCTGGGATCGGGTTATCGCCCGGGAGCCTGCCGAGATCCTCGATCGTCCCGTCGGGCCTCTGCCGGCGCACATGTCCCGTATAGGATTCATCCCAGACGATCGAACCGTCGGCCTCGACCGCTATCCCGTTCGGGAACACCGGCCGGGGAAATTCGACGATGGTGCGCGCAGTGCCGTCCGCGGCGATCGCGAAAATATAGCTGGGGTCCGGATCGGCCGGATTGTACGTGCCGGGATCGGTGAAGATCAGCCGGCCGTCAGGATGGAAAACGAGGTCATTCGGGCCGTTCAGCGCGATGCCCTCCACCTCCGAAAGCAGGATTTCAGCACTCTCGCCTTCTCGCACGCGCTGGATCGACGGGGTCGTCATCTCGGCGGCGCGCCACGGCCCGGTTGTCCCGCCGTTCTGACAGACATAAAGCTCGCCAGCCGCCCCCAGAACGCAGGAGTTCGGCGCTCCCGCCACATAAGCCAGGCGGCGGGCTTCTCCATCCGCACCGACAACGGTCAACTGACTACGATAGCTCTCGACGAGGACGACGCTGCCATCGGGCCGAATCGTCGGGCCCTCCGGCCAGCCAAGCCCCGAAATCACCAAACTGGGGGCACCGGGCCCGCCACCGCTCATCGCACCGCTCCCGCCGTCAGCCCGCGGACGATGTAGCGCTGCACCAACAAAGAGAAGATAAGGATCGGCACGACGGTCACCACGCCGACGGCGGCTGCAACATTCCAGTCGATCGGTCGCTGCGCGCTCACCAATGTGGCGGCGCCAAGCGAGATGGTCTGATAATCGCGCGAGTCGACGACATAGAGGGCTACCAGGAATTCGTTCCAGATGAAGATGGCGCCGAACAAGGCGGCCGTGACCAGCCCGGGACGCACCAGCGGCAGCATGATGCGCCAGAGCACGCCGAAGCGGGAACAGCCATCCACAAGGGCGGCGTCGTCGATCTCCCGGGGGATCTCGTCGAAGAAGCCGATCATGATCCAGACCACGAGCGGCAGCGAGAACGACACGTAGGGCAGAATGAGCCCGGGATAGCTGTCCTGCATCCCGATCTCCTTCATCATCAGAAAGAGGGGAATGGCGACCGCGATCGGCGGCATGAAGCGCAGGCTGAGAATCCAGGCGGCAAGCTGCTCATTTCCCCGGAACCGCATGCGCGAAAAAGCGTAGGCGGCGGGCGTGCCGATCAGAAGCGCAATGAGAGTCGCCGAGCCGACGACGACGACCGAATTCTGGATGAATTCCAGCATGCCCTGCCGGACCAGCACCTCGTGGTAGGTTCGCCTGATCGTGGTCCAATCGAAGCTGAGATGCGGCGGAACCTGCGAGACGATCTCGATCCGCCGCTTGGAGGACAGGACGAGAAGGTAGAGAAACGGCGCGAGCCCAATCAGGCCCAGCGCGAGGAGCACTACATAGGCCAAGGCTCTGCCGGCAACGCGCCTCAACGGGTCTGCCCCGGCCGCAGCTGAACGTATCGCAGCAGGATCGTGGTGCCAATGACGAGGATCAGCAGCATCATGTAGGAGACCGCGGCCGCGTAGCCGTAATTCTGGAACTGAAATCCGTTCTGGAAGGCGAAGAAGCTGAGGGTCGTCGTGGTTCGCGCCGGCCCTCCATAGCTCAGCCCGTAAATAAGATCGAAGGAGCGGAAGGCGTCCACTGCGCGAAAAACGGCGGCGAAGAGTATCGCCGGCATGAGCAGCGGCAGGGTGACGTAGCGGAAGGTCGTCAATGCACCTGCCCCGTCGATCCGCGCCGCCTCGAAGACGTCCTGCGGTAGCGCCTGTAGACGCGCGAAGACGATGACGAACACGAAGGGCGTCCACTGCCAGACATCGACCAGCACCAGCGTCTTCATGGCCATCTCGATGGAGCCGAGCCAGTTCGGCGGCTCGAAGCCGAGGCCAGAGATCGCCCAATTGACCAGCCCCCAATCGGGATTCAGCAACGCGCGCCACATCACGCCCACCACGACGGGGGTGATCAGCATCGGCAGGACGAGGATGCCGCGGACGATCCAGGCGCCCTTGAGACCGAGGTTGAAGAACATGGCGAGCGCCGTGCCGAGCACCACCTGGATCGCCACCGCCGATCCGACCATCGCAGCGCTGTTCTTCGTTGCGTTCCAGAACTGCGGATCCGCCAGAAGGTCGGCGTAGTTCCGCAAGCCTACCCATTCCCCGGTGCCATCCGCCGCCGTCAGATCGGTGAAGGACAGGCGGAGGCTGTAGAAGAGCGGATAGACCGCGAAGGCGACCAGGTAGAACAGGCACGGCGCCAGCAGCAGCCAGGATCCCGCGGCAGAGAGATCCCGCACTTTGCCGCCGACATATGCACGCTCGGCAAGCGCTGCGCTGGACATGCTCCCCGGCTGGCTGCTGCTTGCCCCCGGCCGGTTTCAGATCAGGCGCCCGGCTTTGCGCAGGATGCCCTCCCATTGCTGCTGGACGTTGGCGCAGGCGGTCTTGGCGTCCTGACCCCCGATCAGGGCCTTGTTGAATTCGACATTCATGACATCGTTCAACTGGAAGAACTCGTCGATCAGCGAGGTCGGAATGGTTTCCGCCGTCTCCGCGGCCTGGAGCGCTACCGGCAGATAGGGGAACTGCGCGACGAGGTCTGGATCCTTGAAGGTCGAAACGCGATTTGCGTCGATCTGGTACTTCTCGACGGAGTAGCGGTTCATCTCCTTGCTGGTGATCCAGGTTAGCGCGCGCCAGGCGGCGGCCTTCTTGGCCGGGTCGGAGTTCTTCGGGATGCCGATTCCCCAGCCGCCCTGAATGGCGCGCGGCGTCTGCCCCGGATCGGCCGGCACGCTGGCCGTCCCTGTCTTGTCGGCGACCAGGGAATCTTCCGGATCCAAGATAGGCCCGGCAATCGTGGCCCAGAAGATCATCTGCGCAATCTTGCCGGTCGAGAACCCGTCCACATTCTCCGCGAAACCATATTGCGTCACGTTCTTGGGCGCATAGGGAAGCAGGTCGATCAGCATCTGCAGCGCGCGGACCCCCTCAGGCGAATCGACGTTCGGCCGGAAATCCTTGCCGTTGGGATCACCGCTCATCAGCTTGCCGCCAATGGTGATGAACCGCGTGTACCAGTCGACAGTGGCGAGCGAGAAATCATTCGCCCCGATGAAGCTGCAGCCGGCAACCTCCTCGGAATGCAGTTTCGCGGCGGCCGCCTTGAACTCGTCCCAGGTCTTTGCAGGCTGAAGTCCGGCGGCGTCGAACAGGTCCTTGCG
>JACCSN010000758.1 GCA_013812985.1 Hyphomicrobiales bacterium
CCCCAGCACCGGATCGGCTCTCGGCAATAACAGCGCCGCGATGGCGCGCCGCGCCTCCTCGACCGTCTCCTCTCCCGGCCGCGTTACCGTTCCATCCTGGCCCGGGTAGCCGCCGACCACGGTGAAGCCGTCGTGCTTGTCGCCGAGCCGCTTGTGGCCGACGCCGGCCGGGATCACCACCACGTCGCCGGCGCGGAACTCGCCGGTGATCCCGCCGTCGCCGCCGAAACCGACCAAGGCGTGGCCGGCGACGCAGCCCAGCACCTCGTGTCCAGTCACGTGGAAATGCCAGTAGTCGAAAATGCCGTTCACCCAATTGCCGCCCCAAGTGTTGCGCGCGAAGAGCGACTGGCAGCCGCTCGGCGATCGCAGCTCCGGCGACAGCGCGTGATGGTAGAGGATGAGCGGCAGCGGATTGTTCGGCATATCGCCGTCCGGCGGGAAGCTGAAGCTTTCGACCTCGGGCTTCATACAACATCTCCCTGGAATGCGGCGCGGGGGTTCGCACGGCACGCTTTCGCTTTAATGGCGCAGTCCGGCCAAAAGCTCCGGCCGGCCTTGCACTGGTCCTTCCAGGCTGGCACGCAGGCGCTTTGACAACAGGAGGCGGCTCTTGAGGAAGGTTGTGATCGTCACCGGCGGCAGCCGCGGCATAGGAGCCGCCGCGGCGCGCCTGATCGCCGCTGGCGGGGCCGCCGTGGTCGTCAATTATGCGCAGGCGCGCGAAGCCGCGGAGCGCCTTGTGACGGAGATCGAGGCCGGCGGCGGCGAAGCGCTCGCCGTCCAGGGCGATGTCGCGAACGAGGACGACGTGCTCCGGCTGTTTCGCGAGACCGAGGAGCGGTTCGGACGGCCTTCCGGGCTCGTCAACAATGCCGGCATCATCCAGCCGCAGATGCGGTTCGAGGCCAGTCGATCTGACGCATCGGCGCGGCAAGCAGGGTCGGGATGCCGGCATAAGGCGCGGAGCGGGTGCCCTTCGGGTCGAAGACACACTCGGCGATCTTCCTGAATTCCGGGTCGCGCACGGCGCCGCCGCCAGCCTCGCCGTATTTGGCCCTAAGGCGTTGCAGGTTGTCCTCGAAGCTCATCGCGGCGACTTTTCGATCCATGCGTCGGTGGCGGCGGCTCCGAGGCGGAGGCGCTCGGGGATCGCCCTGATCTGGGCGGCATCCACATTGGCGAAAGCGACGCGCACGAAGCGCTCCTGCTCCGGCCCGAAATAGGAACCTGGCAGACAGAGCACGCCAAATTCGCGCGCCAGCCATTCGCAAACCTGGTTGCCGCTGCGGCCGGGATAGGGGTGCTTGAGATAGGCGAAATACGCGCCGAGCGAAGCAATTCGCCATCCCTCGATCCTGCCGGCCGCCGTCCTGAACGCTTCCGCCCTTGCCAGGATTTCTCCGCGCTTCTCCGCCCGCCAATCCGCGAGCGCCGGTATCGCCCAGGGCAGCGCGAGCTGCGGTGTTCGCGGCGCGCAGATTTGCAGGCAGTCGAGGATCTTGGCGATCTGCTCGACGAAGCCGACGCCGGCGATCAGCGCCCCGGCCCGCGGCCTGGAATACAATACGACTTGGAGAAGCTGTAGAGCTGGACGAAACGATCTTCCCAGTCCGCCGCTGTGAAAGCGCCATGGGGGCGCGACAGGCCGGGGCCGATGAAGTCGCGATACGTCTCGTCCAGGACGAGCGCGATGCCGTGCTCGGCCGCAAGCGCCTGGAACGCGGCGATCGTGGCGGGCGGATAGATGGCGCCGGTCGGGTTGTTGGGCGTGACCAGGACGATGGCGCGGACTCGCGGATGGATGAGCGGTCGTGCGTCCTCCACCTCAGGAACGAAGCCGGATCGGGCGCGGCAGGGAAGCGGGACGGCTTCGATGCCGAGCATGTCGAGGGTCATCCGGTGATTGAAATACCAGGGGCTCGGCAGGAGCACGGCATCGCCGGCCCTGGCGAGCGCGATCAGGGCAACGAAAAAGGCCTGGTTGCATCCGGCGGTGATGGCGACGTTGCCGGCGGCGACCGACGCTCCGTAGATCGCCGAGACATGCTCGGCATAGGCGGCGCGCAAATCCGGGTCGCCGGCGATATCGCCATAGGAAGCTGACTCGCGCGTCGATGCTGCGACGCCGAGCCTCCTCAAGAGCTCCGGGTGGGGAGAATAGCCGGGAACAGCCTGCGACAGGTCGATGAGCGGTCCCGCGGCACCGTCGTAGCGAGCCGCCCAGCTCTTCGCTTCGGGTATCGGCGGCGCCGTGGTCCCGACCAGGAGCGGGTTGATATTCAACGGAAACGTCCCTCGCCGTCGGACCGCGGAACGCCCGCGTTGATGCCGAGCCGCCGTGAAGCTCCGAGGCCAGTCATTCCCCGGCGCGATCGCGTCACGTTCGCACCCGAGCCAGGACCATTCGCGCCGACAGGACGAGAATGGTG
>JACCSN010000759.1 GCA_013812985.1 Hyphomicrobiales bacterium
CTCGGACCCAGATCGCGGCCGGACGGGAGCGACTGCCGCGTCGCATGGCCGAAGCGCGCCGCAGGACTGAACGGCGTCGAGCCGTCCGAAAATGTTCGCCGGAATGTGACCGATGGCATTGAAGACCCAATTCAGCCTGCGAGGCCGGCTCCGCTCTTCGGCATGGGTGCTCCTGGTGGCTTCGGCGGCATTCGTCGCCGGCTGCATAGCGGTCCTGTTGTTTCAGAAGGAGCTGATCTTCCCCAACGCGGCGGAGGGGCCGATGGACCGGCCTCCACCGCCGAACGCAAAACGTATCTGGCTAACCGCAGAAGATGGCTCACGGGTGGAAGGCTGGTGGTTTCCGCCCAAGCGGACGCCGGCGCCCGCCGTGCTCTTCATCCACGGCAACAGCGACTACATCGAGACCAGAATTGAATACGGCGATTTTTACCAACGGGAAGGCTACGGCGCTCTGCTCATGGAATATCGCGGCTATCGCCGCTCGACCGGCGAGCCGTCGGAGACGGTATTACGCCGCGACGCGCTCGCTTTTTATGACTGGCTGACGGAAAATACCGAGGTCGACCAGTCGCGCATCAGCATCCATGGTGCTTCTCTCGGCGGAGCGATAGCGGCTTTTGTAGCAACGCAGCGGCCTGTGCAGGCGTTGATTCTGCAAGGCGCCTTCACCAGCCTGCCGGATATGTTCTGGCGTTACGGCGTGCCTGGCTTTCTGGCACAGTACGATTTCGACACGGAGCGGATGTTGCGGGCCGGTCGTGGCCCTGTCCTGATCTTGCACGGTGAGGACGACGAGATCGTGCCATTCGAGCACGCGAAGCGGCTCCAGGCCGCCGCCGGCGATGATGCGTGCCTCTCAGTCATCGCCAGTGCCGACCACGATCTGCCGCTGGATTGGAACAGTTTCGGTGCCGAGATTGACGCGTTCCTTCAGGCTCCCGGCGCGGCGGCCGGAGCTGCAATTTCATCCTGCAAGGTTCGAAGGTCTCCTGCTGACATCCGGGATGCGGATCACGTGCAGCAAAGCGCGCATCGGCGACGCGAATGAACAGCTGCACAGGCACTTCACAAAAGATACAGCTGGCACCTTTTCCCTGTTTCGGCATTGGCTTCGAAGGTTGATGCCGTCCGGCTCCGATTCCGGTTTGAAGGGGGTACCCCAGTGCTGATCAGGGCCGTCCTTGCCGCTAATTGCCTCATCTTGCTTGCTCTGCCGGTGCAAGCGCAGGACCGATGGGAAGAGGTCGGCCAGGCACTCGGCACGCAAGGAAAGAAGCAGGATGGCGTCTTCCGGGTCGAGTTTCCTCGCTCCGATATCAAACTCGCACTGGACGGTGTCGAGATTGCACCCCGGGCTCGCGCTCGGCACCTGGGTAGCCTTCAAGGAAACGGGCGATGGCGCGATGCTGATGGGCGACCTCGTGCTCGCCGAGGATGAGGTCAACCCGGTGATGGCGCGCCTGCTGGAAGGCGGCGTCCAGATAACCGCTCTGCACAAGCACCTGATCGGTCCCGAGCCGACCCCGATGTACATGCATATAGGCGGGAACGGCGATCCCATCACGATGGCCAGGACGATCCGCGCGGCGCTCGCGCTGACCGCCACCCCGCTTGAGAGCGGGTCCGGAAACAGTGAAGCGCCGGAGATCAGTTTCGATACCGGAGCGGTGGACCAGATCATGGGCGCCGCGGGCGAGGCCGATGGCGGCGTCTATAAATACAGCTTCCCGCGCTCGGAGCCCGTCACGATGCACGGGATGGAGATACCGCCTGCAATGGGATCGGCGATCGCCATCAACTTCCAGCCGATCGGCGAGGGTGAGGCCGCAACGACCGGCGATTTCGTCATGACGGCCGGCGAGGTTCAGCCGGTCCTGCAAGCGCTGAAAGCGAACGGCCTCAAGATCATGCCCTTGCACAATCATATGCTGGAGGAGGAGCCGCGGCTGTTCTTCGTCCATTTCTGGGGCAAAGGCGACGCGCAGAACCTCGCACGCGGCCTTCGTGCGGCGCTCGATCAGATCGCAATCGCGAAGGGCTAACGAAACATCCCTCGGCCCGACGTCCTGCGCCATGTTCACAGAAACCAGGGTAAGGCCCGGTTATGGGCGTCTCGTCTTCTGCGCGGCGGTCGCGCTCGGGGCTTTTGCTCTACAGCCCCGCTTTGCGAGCGGTGCGCCTGCGCCTATCGCCTCGGCCGACTCATAGGTGCAACGCAACTCCTCCGGCGGAGGTTTGTGGGGTTGACGCCTCGATGCCCAACTGACGGACCGCCTTTACTGCTTTGATCCCGCGTTCGGATCTCCAGAGCCAGCGCCCGCCGAACCGGTCGCTTCCGGTG
>JACCSN010000775.1 GCA_013812985.1 Hyphomicrobiales bacterium
GATCGGGCCGATCTGGCGGCAGGCGAGCGAGATGTCGGAGACTTCCTCGGCGAGCCCGAGCGCCCCGGCGACGCCGCCCTTCTCCGGCACGGTGAAGTGGCAGGCGACGCCGTCCACCAGCGGGTCGTCGACGCCATAGGTGGCGAGCTTGTGATCGGGCGTCAGCAGCTTGAACACGGTCGACTTCTTGAAGATCAGGTCCGGCTCCTGCGCCGCCGCGGGCGCAAGCAGGACCAGCGACAGAAGGGCTGCGAGGGCGAGGCGCATATCGAACTCCGCTTGGGCTACTCCGCGCATCAGATGGGGACGCAGCGGCGGAATGCGATAGGATAGCCTGACGGAGCTGTCACGACAGCGCCCCAAATCCGGCTAAGCTTCAGCCATGGTTCAGGCAAGCGGGAAGAGACTCCTCGAGCTTCACAGGCATTGCTCGCCCGTTGTAAGCTCTGGAAAAGGAGGATTGGTGCGCCGGTTTGCTTTCGCACTGCTGGCCAGCGCGATGGCGTTCTCCACGTTCGCCACCCAGCTGGCGCAGGCGCAGACCTGCTTCACGCTGCAGGCCGAGCTGGAGCATCTGCAGAACCAGGGCGGCGGCGGCGGCAACCGCTCGCGCTATGAGCGCGCGTTCCGCGAGCAGGCCAACGTCCTGGCGCGCACGGAAGCGCGGGCGCGCAACGCCGGCTGCTTCCAGAGCGGATTCCGCTTCTTCCGGCAGCGGCCGGAGCGCACCTGCCGCACGCTCGTCCCAAAGCTCCGCGACATGCAGAACAACCTCGCGCGGCTCGATCAGCTGCGCCGGCGCGGCGGTGGCGGCAACGAGCGCCGGGTCCGCCAGGTCAGGGCGGAGATCGCGGCCCGCGGCTGCGGCATCCCCGGCCGCGATCAATGGAACGAAGCGCGCGACAGCGGCCGCACCGTCCCGGATGCGCCGTATTCGAGGCGCGGCACGTTCCGGACGCTTTGCGTCAGGATCTGCGACGGCTATTATTTCCCGATCAGCTTCTCCACGACGCGCGAGCAATTCGGCAACGACGCCCAGACCTGCTCGTCGATGTGCCCCGGCGCCGAGGCCAGGCTCTTCTACCATGCCAATCCCGGCGGCGGGCCGGAGGACATGGTGTCCCTGGAAGAGAGCCGCTACAGCGATCTCCCCACCGCCTTCCAGTATCGCACGAGCCTCAGCCCGTCGTGCACCTGCAAGCCCGCCGGCGGCTTTTCGCGCGGCTACTCCGAGATCGGCGCCAACCCGGTCGGCTATGTCCCCGCCGAGGAGCTGGACGACCGCCCTGCCGCGCCGCCCGCCGCCCTCGCGCCGCGCCCGCGCCCCGCGCCGGGGGAGGATCCGGAAACGCTGGCCAACCGCGACGGGAATCTCAACCCTGCCTCCGTGGCTGGCGACGCCCCGGCCACGGCCTCGGCCGTCACCTCGGACGGGCGAGGCGTCCGCATCGTCGGTCCAGCCTATTGGGCCGCGCCGGAACAGGAAGGCGTCGTGCTGACGCCGGTGCCGAACTGAGCCCGCCGGTCTAACCTCCTCCTTGTGGGGAGGTTAAGCCCGCTTCTCGCCCGCCGCGGCCTACTCCATCAAGAATTGCTCACGAACTATCCCGGAAGCGGTTGGTGATCGGATAGCGCCTGTCGCGCCCAAAATTCTTCTGCGTAATCTTAACCCCCGGCGCGGCCTGCCGGCGCTTGTATTCGGCCAGGTAGAGCAGGTGCTCCACGCGCTTGATCGTGGCGCGGTCAAAGCCCAGCGCCGCGATCTCGCTCACCCGCATCTCCTTCTCGACGAGGCTGGCGAGGATGGCGTCGAGCACATTGTAAGGCGGTAGCGAATCCTGGTCTTTCTGGTTCTCGCGAAGCTCCGCCGTCGGCGGCTTGTCGATGATGTTTTCCGGAATCACCTCGCCGTCCGGGCCGAGGCAGCCCGCCGGCCGCTCGCGATTCCTGTAGCGCGACAGTTTGAACACCTCGGTCTTGTAGAGGTCCTTGATCGGGTTGAAGCCGCCGTTCATGTCGCCATAGATCGTCGAATAGCCGACCGACACTTCGGACTTGTTGCCGGTCGTCACCAGCATCAGGCCGAGCTTGTTCGACACGGCCATGAGCGCCGTGCCGCGCGTGCGCGACTGCAGGTTCTCCTCCGTGACGTCGCGCGGCAA
>JACCSN010000777.1 GCA_013812985.1 Hyphomicrobiales bacterium
ACTCGCTGTGCGTCTGGGCGCTGCGGGATTTGGGCGAGATCTTCGCAGCCGGCCGCCCGACGCTCGGCGAGCTGTTCGACGAGGATATGCTCGGTGACGATCTCGAAGCCTGGCTCGCCAGCTCGTATCTGCTGAAGCGCACCTTTCGCAATTGCGCCGTGATCTCCGGGCTGATCGAGCGGCGGCATCCGGGCCAGGAGAAGACCGGCCGGCAGGTCACCGTGTCCACCGACCTCATCTATGACGTGCTCCGCACCCACGAGCCCGACCACATTCTCCTCGCCGCCACCCGCGCCGACGCCGCGACCGGGCTCCTCGATATCCGCCGCCTTGGCGAAATGCTGTTTCGCGTCAAGGACCGAATCGTGCATCAGAGGCTCACGCGCGTCTCGCCGCTCGCCGTCCCGATCATGCTGGAGATCGGCCGGGAAACGGTGTTTGGGGGCGAGGCGCAGATGGACATCCTGGCGGATGCGGCGGACGAGCTCCTCCGCGAAGCGATGGGCGAAGGACAAGCGCTTGAGGCCACTGGCCGCCCGATCATTCCCGAGCGGACCGCGGCGGGAGCTGCGCGGCATGGCTGAGGCGCGCATGGCCATTGCCGGGTGCTCCGCCGTGCTCGATCCAGCGGGCGCGCTGTGGCTGCCAGAGAGCCGAACCCTTGTCGTTGCCGACCTTCACCTGGAAAAAGGCTCCAGCTTCGCCCGGTGCGGCATGCTGCTGCCGCCCTACGATACCGGCGCGACGCTCCTGTTGCTCGATGCGCTGATCGCGCGGCGGGATCCGGCGCGGGTGATCTGTCTCGGCGACTCCTTCCATGACAGCGGCGGTTACTGCCGCCTGTCGGAAGAGAATGCGATCCGGCTCTCCGTCCTGCAGCGCGGCCGCGATTGGGTATGGATCAGCGGCAATCATGATCGCGTCTGGCCTGACGCGGCTGGCGGCGAGGTGGCGGCGGAGCTCTTGCTGGACGGGCTCCTGTTCCGGCATGAGCCGCGGGCCGGGGCCGCGCCGGGCGAGGTGGCCGGCCATCTGCATCCGGCCGGCAAGGTGCGCGGATCGGGCCGGGCGGTGCGCTGCCGCGCCTTCGCGACGGACGGCGTCAGGATCGTGCTGCCCGCATTCGGCGTGCTCGCCGGCGGCCTCAACGTGCTCGACCGCGCTTTCGCCCCGCTTTTCGCCATGCACGCGCTCCGCGCGATCCTGATCGGTGGCGGGAGGCTGTTTCCTGTCGCCGCATCGGCGCTCAGCCCGGACTGAAAAATACGCAGGTATTGCCGGCCAAAGACAGCGACGTTTCCGAAACATTAACTGTAACACTGGCATGATGCTTGCTTCGCCTCTTGGGCGGCCGGGCGCCGCGGGAAGGGGAAGCTCATGGCCGATAATGTCGTGGCCCTGCGCGGCGTCTTGAAGCCGCGCCCTGAAGCAGAGATCAACGAGCGCTTGGTCGAGGAGCTGACGCGCCTCCTGGACGCCGCCCGCGCCGGCGAGATCGTCGGGATGGCGGGCACCTATCTCCACAAGGACAGGCGCGCCTCCTATTCCTTCGCCGGCGCGGTCGGCACCTTCAGCCTGATCGGCGGCCTGGAATGCGCCAAGGAGCGGCTGCTCGCCATCGTCCTCGGGCGCTGAGATCAAGCCGGGCGTTGTCGCGGTTCATCGGGGCGCGAGACATATCGGGCGACCTTGATCACGCTTGCACGCTTGCGCGCCCGGGCAAGGTCGAACGCCGTTTGCAGCGCTAGCCACATGTCGGCCGAAGAGCCGAACGCTTTCTCCAGACGGATCGCCATGTCCGGCGAGATCCCAGACCGCTCGTTGACAATGTTGTTCAGCGTCTGACGCGCTACATCCAGTATCCCAGCGCCCTCTGTTAGAGTCAGACCGAGAGGGGTTAAACACTCCTCGCGCGCAATCTCGCCGGGATGTGGGGGGTCAAACATCGGCATAATTTGTAACTTGTCGCTCCAAAACTCAAAAAGGCAATCTCGAAACGCGAGCACATCACAAGCCCTCACCCTGAGGTGCTCCGCGAAGCGGAGCCTCGAAGGACGAGGGCGTCTCCAGTGCTCGAAGGATGAGGGGTGAGTTTCCATACAGCCCCTCAAGGCCGCTTGAAAATCACCCCGGCGAACCAGCCGGTGAACAGCGCCAGCGCGACGCTGGCCAGGCCGTAGGCGAGCGGCCTCTCGTCGGCATAGGCGGCGATCCGCTCGGAGAAGCCGCCTTTCTCGACCGTCAGCGCCTGGGTCTGCTCGGCCAGGAACGCGCCGTCGCGGAACAGGTAGGCGCTCACCTTGTAATCGCCCGTCGGCACGTCGCTCGGCAGGAAGAACGTCGTGCGGAAGACGTTCGGGGCCAGGAACTGCACGGCGTCCGGCTTCTCCGCATAGAGGGCGTGTTCGGACTTGAGGTCGATGAAAGCCTCGGCGAACAGCTTGGCGACGCCGTCGGGCGCGGAGGTGACGACGAAGGGCAAGCTGCGGATTCCGAGACGATGACCCTCCATCACGGCCGGATCGAGGGTGGTGGGGAAGTCGCGGCTGAAATTCGCGGCATAGAACGACGGCACGCGTTCGAATCGGCGCGAGGCGCGGTTCGCCCAGATGCCGAGGAGGCGCGACTTGCGCCTGACGACGATCTCGTGATCGGGCCCCTCCACGACCACTGCTGCCTCGTAGCCGGGATCCCCGGGGGGAGCGCCGATGACGGCGCCGAACACGACGATCTGCTCGCCGGTGAAGTTCGAGGTGATCTCCACGTCGTTGTCCGACAGGGTGGAGACGAGGCTTTCCGCACGAGCGGCGCCGAACGACAGGAGGCACGCGTGCAGGGCCGCGGCAATCGCCCGCCTCACGTCGCGCCCCCGACGATCGACAGCGAGAACAGATCCTCCGGCCGCAAGAACAGGCCAAAGAGCACCCGCAGCGCCACGGCCAGGACGAGCAGGGCGAGGAGGGCCCGCAGCTGCTCGCCCCGCATCGCCTGGCCGATCTGCGCGCCGAACTGCGCGCCCACGACGCCGCCGATCATGAGGATCAGGGCGAGCATGATGTCGACGCTCTTGTTGGCGGTCGCATGGAGCACGGTGGCGATCACCATGGTGATCAGGGTGTAGGCAAGCGAGGTGCCGATCACGACGTTGGTCGGCACACGCAGGAGATAGATCAGCGCCGGGACCATGATGAAGCCGCCGCCGGTCCCGAGCACCGTGCCGAGGAAGCCGATGCCGAAGCCGAGCGCCACCACGGGAATGACGCTGACATAGAGCTTGGAGCGGCGGAACCGCGTCTTCAGCGGCAGGCCGTGGATCCAATTGTGCTGTCCGGACCGGCGCGTCGCGACGACGCGTCCGCCGCGCGACCGCCACACGGCGCGCAGCGACTCACGAAGCATGATCGCGCCGATGAAGCCGAGAAAGGTGACGTAGGCGACCCCGAGGAACAGGTCGAGCTGGCCGACGGAGCGGAGCGCGCGGAAGGCGAGGACGCCAAGCCCGGACCCGAAAATGCCGCCGACTCCCAGGAGCGCGGTCATCTTTTCGTCGATCAGCCGGCGGCGCCAGTAGGACAGCGCGGCCGAGGTGGAGGATGCGACGATCTGCGGCGTGACGCTGGCCACGGCGACCGCGGGCGGGATGCCGGTGAAGATGAGGAGCGGCGTCAACAGAAACCCGCCGCCGACCCCGAACATCCCTGAAAGGAATCCGACCGCGCCCCCCATCCCCAGGAACAGGAACATGCTGACGGTCAGCTCGGCAATCGGGAGATAAAGCTGCACCGGCGGCGCCCGTTCGGGTGTCTGGTCTTCGCGGCGGCCCCGAAACGAGTAAGCGCCGCGGAGGCGGCGCTGTCAAATCGTGCTGCTACGACCCGGGCGCCGAACCGGCCACCGCCGACGTCTCCTGAAGCGCGGCGATCAGGGCGGTGTCGATCGTCCCGTTGGCGGGGAGGCCGGCCTCGTCCTGGAACAACGTGATCGCCTCGACCGTCTTTTGGCCGAGGACGCCATCGGCCGGCCCAGGGTCAAAACCCTTGTCGGCCAGGAGTTGCTGGACCAGGGCGACCTGGTCTCCCTCGGAGGGGGTCTCGACATTCGTCGCGCTCTCGCCCCAGCCGGCTTCCGGCATCGTCACGTCGTTGGCTTCGGAGCTCAGCGGCGAAGGCTGGTAGGCGGCGGCGGCGGCCTGCGCCTTGGCGAGATCGGCCTGCGGCAGCGCGGCCGCGATGATGTCGCGCCGCTTCAGGGCTTCCGCGTCGCCGGAGCCGGCGGCGACCGCAAACCATTTATAGGCCTCGACCATGTCCTGCGGCACGCCGAGCCCGCGCGCATGCAGGATGGCGAGGTTGAACTGACTGTCGCGCACGCCATGCTCGCCAGCCTGCCGGAACAGCCGGGCGGCGCGCTCCAGGTCGGGCTCTCCTCCGGCGCCCTCGGCGTAGAGCACGGCGAGATTGTGCATCGCCTTGACGTTTCCGGCATCGGCGGCGCGGCCATACCAATCCATCGCGGCGGGCAAGTCCTTCGCGACTCCCAGGCCTTTCTCGTAGATGGAGCCCAGCCGATATGCGGCCGGGGCCAGCCCGGCCTCGGCCGCGCTTCGATACCAGGCGACGGCCGCCGGCAGATCCTGCGGCGCGCCCTGGCCATCGGCCAATCGCGATGCGACCTCGAAAGCGGCGGCGGGATCGCCCGCCAGCGCCGCGGTCCTCAGCGGCTCCGGCCCGACCGCGTCGGTGACCGAGGTGGGAATCGCTGCGCCAGCCGGAGCCGATTGCGCTGTTGGTGCGGGCGCCGGCGCAGGAACTGGAACCGGATCGCTGGCCGCCGGAGTGAGGGCGGCGCTCGGGGGCGGGGCAGGCTCCGGCGCGGCTACCGAAGGGGCGGATTCCAACGCGCTTCCCGCCGGTGGCAAGGAAGCCGTTTGCACCGACCGGCCGGTTGCGGGCGGAGCGGCCCCGGACAGATCAGCCCCGGACAGATCAGCCCCGGGCTCAGTCAAAACTCCGGCCGCCAAATCGCCTTCCGGCCCTGACAGTTCGACCGGCGGCGGCGCAGGAGCCGGGACCGGCGCGACGGACGGCGGGGCTGCCGAGGCGGCGGAGCTCTCTTCGGTCCGAGGCGGAGTCAGAGGTTCGGGGGCCGGCGCCGGGACGGCGGGCGAGATCGCAGGCGCGGGCGAAATCGGATCAAGTCCCGAAACGTCGGCATCGGCCGTGGGCGCGCCCTGGCTTACCGAACCGGTCGTGGCAGGCCGACCGGAAATGCCGGCGATCTCGATCCCATTTGGCGCGACCTCCTTGCGAATCAGCTGGACGGCCGCGACAGACACGGCAAGAGCCAAAGCGCTGGCGAGAATGACCCGGCGGCGTGTCCTGACCAGGTTCAGGGCGCGAGACAGCCCGCCACGCGACATCTCGGCTTCGCGCTCGGCCTCAGCCGCTTCGGTGGCGGCCGCCTGAGCGGCCCGGCGCGCGGCGGCGAGGAAATCCTCGCCCTCCGGGGCGGCGATTATACGGCGCGTCCCGGGCGCCGCTTCACCGGCGTCATTGGCGGCATCCGCGGCGCGACCTTTCCGGCGCGCGCCGGACATCAGCGCCGTGTTCGAACTCGGCGCTCCGATCAGGGCGGAGTTGAGGGGCGTGTCGGTGCCCGGCTCAAGCGGCTGGTCGGCGGCGTCATCGCCATCATCGAGATGCGGCGAGAAGGATTCCGCCCGTCCGCCTGTAGCCCGCTTCAGGAGCTGGCTGGAGGTGAACCTGCTGAACAAGCCTCCGGAACTCGGTTCGCGCGCCGTCTCGGCGGGGGGCGAAGGCGGGTCGGCCGCCTCGACGACAAGCCGGGCCGTCTCGCCTGCGGCGCCGGAAGCCGGCAAGACGGGGAGCCGCGTCGGCTCGGCAGTCCCCTCGCCGGTCGCGAAGGGAACCGCGTCGGCTTCCCGCTCCAGGAACGCCATACGCTTGACGACCGCCTCGAGCGTTCCCTGGACGGCTTCAAGCGCGTCCTTGGTCCGTCGCTCCGTAACCTCGGCGGCGCCTCTCAGGACCGAGACATCGTCGGACAGAGCGCGGGCAAGACCCACGACCGTCTGGATCTCGTCCTGCCCGCCCCCGCCGCCTTGAGCGGGATCGCTGGTCGGGGTCCGGCGGGTTTCGTCCAGGCTCGTCTCGATCGTCCTCAGGCTATCTTCGATATGAGCCAGAGCGAGCCGGCTGTTGTCCGGATTCTCAAGAAGCTGGGCGATCCGTTCGATCTGCACTTCCAGCTCCGCCGCGCTTGCCGGCGGATCCTCCGGCATGCGTTCCAGGCGCTCGGAAATGGCCTTCAGGACGCCGGAGAGATTCGCCTCGCCATCGCCCAGGCCAGGAAGCGAGCGGAGCTCGCGGCGGAGCGCGATGATGTCGGTGCGCAGATCGGCGAAATCGTCAGGCGTCAGGAAATCGCCGGAATCGACCGACGCCCGGCCGATCTCCTCAAGCTTCTGCTCAAGCCGCTGGAACCGCTCGTCGGGGAAGTCGACCTGGGCTCCGGCGAGCTTCTGCTGAATGGTAGCCAGGCGCTCATCCGAGAAGCCCTCGCGCAAGCTTTCCGCGATCGTCCGTTCGATAAGACCGAATGCCGCCTCCGGGAGCGGCGCGCGGGCGGTCTCGACAATCCGCCTTTCCAGCCGGTCGAGGCGCTCCGCCGGGACCGCGGCCTCGTCGAGCTTTCGTTCGAGCCGGTCAAGGCGCTCATCGGTCAGGCCCGCCCGCAAAGGGGCGTCGACACGGTCGAAAAGCTCGGCGAGCCGCGCCGGGTCGATGCTTCTGCCCTTCAGGAGCTCCAGCCGGCTGACGATGCCCTCAAGCTGCGTGTGAAGCGCGCGCGTGTCGGAGCCCCTGCCGGCCAGGCCGGCAAGGCGTTCCTCGATGGCGCCCAGCCGCAACGAGAGCGGATTTTCCGCGTCGTCGCCGCCCAGACCGCCGACACGATCGGCGATCTCCTGAAGCTTCTCCGCGAAAGGGCCGAACTGGACGGTAGAGTCGTTTGCCCGCCGGCCAAGCTCCTCCAGATGCGCCTGCATCGCATCGAGACGCTCTTCCAAGGGCCCCGATTGCGGCCGGGAGAGGTGCTCGGCCTGTCCGGCAAGCGCTTGCGACAGCTGGTCGATCCGGTGGCTCAATCCCTCCAGATCGCGCCGGGCGCCGCCGGCGTCCTGAGCTTCGATCGCTTGCGCGAGCGTGTCGATCTTCCCGGTCAGGCCGGCCAGGACCTCCGAAGCGGCGTCGTGTTCCTCGGTCTCGACGGCAGCCGTGAGCTCGGCGAGACGTGCGGCGAGACGCCCGAGCGCGTCGCCGGAGAAGCGGCGGTCATCGTCAAGGCGCGTGAAGATGTCGGCGAGCCGCTCCTCCAGGCCCGACATGTCAGGGGCGGTATCGGCGTCGGCTACGGCTTTGATGCCGGCGGCGAGATCGGCAAGCCGACGGTCGAGGTCGGCGGCCTCGTGGATCTGCTCGCCTCTTGCCGTACCCAGTTCGGAAGCGAGGGCGGCGAGCTGTCCTTCGATCCGCGCCAGCATAGCGCTGTCGCTGAGTTCCTCAGGCAAGGCGTCCAGCCGCCCCGCCAGTTTGAGTATTCCATCCTCGATGCGCGCCACTTCCCGCTGCGGGGCAAGGGTCTGGAGCTGGCGCCGGATGGCCTCGATACGGTCCAGGAGCTCTTCCGGAGAGGCCAGCCGGTGAACCAGCCCCTGCATCAGGTCGAAGCGCTCCAGGATCGCCGCCTGGTTCTCGCGCACCGCGTCGAAGCCGGGAACCTCGGCCTCCATGCCGCCGACGCGCTGGGTCAGACCGGAGAGCCGGTCCCCGAAGTCGCTCAACCGGTTCGCGGTCATGTTGCGGGCGGCGTTGAGCTTGACCTCCATGTCGTCAAGCTTGGAGCGCACGTCGGCCACCGCACCCGCGATCGCGCGGCCGTCGCGGCCCACATCCTGCAATTGCCGCAAGAGCTCGAGCATCTCGCGTCGGACCGGCTCGATCTGGTTGGCGTCCAGGCTGGCCTGCAACGTCTCGATGCGCGACTGCAGCGCCGCGAACTGCCGCACCCCTTCGGCGGCGATCGCAACAGCGTCCTGGCCGGAAGCCGCGAGCGCGCCCCGATGCTCGGCCTCGGTCGCCTCGACCCGGCGCCCTGCCGCCGTATCAGCCTCCGCCGCGCCCACCAGCTCCGCGCCCAAGGCTACGGCCAGGTGTGACGCTGCCTCCGTGTCGGGTCCATGCTCAGTCCGGGAAAGTTGCGCGTCAGATTGCAACTCGGCCGCTGGTCGACCGACCTTTTCGCCGGCCTCAGGCCGATCGAGCGCGCCCATCGCCGCCGCCTGCGGGGCGCGCAGCTCGACCGCCGCATGCTCCATATCGTGCAGACCTCGTTCAGCGTCGCCTTGATGTCCCGGCGACAGAGGCTCTGCGACATCAGGTTTTGTCGGGCTGGCGGCCAGAGTGGGTTCGCTCTGCCAGCCCTCCGGATCGCGCGCTTCGGCGTGAGGCAAAACCTCGGCCGGGGTGGCAATCGGGGGCCCGGCGAGCGACGGCTCCGATGGGGATATCACTGCGGGATCGACGGCGCGCGGCTCGGCGCCGGCGCGCTCCTTGAGCCGCCGGCTCAGCGCTTCCAGGCGCGCCTCCAGTCGGTCGAGGCTGGAGGCGACGAATTCGCGGCCGCGTTCGTTCTGGCGCGCGACGCTCCGCGCCGTGCCGCCGGGCAGGCTCTCGGTTTCCCGCATCTCGGGTGACGCGCTTCCCTGGCGGTCGATGGCTTCAAGACCCTGCGCCAGCTTCTGGACCGCGCGCTCCAGCTCATCGGCGCTCATCGGGGAAGAGCTCGGATCGAGCCGCTCGGCCGTGAGCTGCCTGCTGCCGCGCCCGGCCTGGGCCAGGCGCCCCGCTTCGTCGAAACGGGCCTCAAGCAGATCGTCCAGAGGCCCGCCGCCGGCTTCGTCGCCGGCCGGCTCCTGGGTGCTCTCATCGGACCGCCGGTCCGCCTTTGCGCTCCACAAGGTTCGCGCGATCATCAATGCTCCTCGGGTGGAACTTAGCGCAGGAGCGCCGCGCTCCCGACCGCGAATCGCCAGATTCCTGCCTGCAACGTGTAGATGATCGTCGGCAAGGTAAATAGGTGGTTAACGGCGCTGCCGTCCTTTCCAAAAGAATTAACCACATCCGTTGTTCATCCGTTAACCAGATCCCTCGGCTGAGGCGCAAGACTGGCGGGCGAGGCGGGCGGCGGTGCGCCGGGCGTGGCGGCGATACAGGTATTCGAGAGCCGCTCCATCCGGCTCCGCCGTCTAACCCGACGTTTACGGAAGCTCTGTTATCCGGGAGGCGAGATGCCGAGCTACAAGGCCCCCGTTCAAAGCGTGATGTTCCTTCTGCGGGACGTGCTCGGCTACGAGCGCCACGCCAATCTCCCAGGTTTCGCCGACGCTCCCCTCGACACCGTCGAGGCCGTGCTCTCGCAAGCCGCGCGGTTCTGCGAGGAGGTCCTGCAGCCGCTGAACCGCATCGGGGACAGGGAAGGCTGCGTTCGGCGGAGCGACGGGTCGGTCGCGACGCCGGGCGGCTTCAAGGAGGCTTACCGGGCCTATGCGGAAGCCGGCTGGCCGGCGATTTCCGCCGACCCCGCTTATGGCGGCCAGGGCCTGCCCTACACGCTCGCCGCCATCCTCAACGAATTCGTCTCCTCGGCCAACATGGCCTGGGGCATGTATCCGGGCCTGACGCAGGGGGCCATCGCCGCGCTGTCCCAGCACGGGTCGGAGGAGCAGAAGGCGCTCTACCTGCCAAAGCTCGTTTCCGGCGAATGGTCCGGCACCATGAACCTGACGGAGCCGCAATGCGGCACCGACCTCGGACTGATCAAGACGAAGGCCGTCCCGGCGGAAGACGGCGGCTACCGGCTGTTCGGCCAGAAAATCTTCATCTCGGCCGGCGAGCACGACCTTGCGTCCAACATCGTCCATCTGGTGCTTGCCCGCATCGAGGGCGCGCCGGAGGGGACGAAGGGGCTGTCGCTGTTCGTCGTGCCGAAGTTCGTGCCGGACCGTGAAGGGCAGCCGGGAGATCAGAACGCCGTCTCCTGCGGCTCCATCGAGGCGAAGATGGGCATCCACGGCAACAGCACCTGCGTCATGAACTATGACGGGGCGACGGGCTGGCTCGTCGGCGAGGC
>JACCSN010000801.1 GCA_013812985.1 Hyphomicrobiales bacterium
CCGCCCTACTGGGAACTAACCGGAAGTTCTGAAACGGCATCGACTGGCGCTGCAGCACGAAACGTAGCCGACCCCCGATGGGAAAATCATCGCCCGGCCGAACCGCCTTGGCTGTCCGCTCATTCAGTAGGCTCCCTCGCCCGGCGAATAGGCCCACACCTTCTTCTTGGTGTAATAGACCAGGCCGGCCAGGATGACGAGGAACACCATTACGACCAGGCCCATGCTCTTGCGCTCGACCATGTGCGGCTCGGCCGCCCACATGAGGAACGCCGCGACATCCATCGAATATTGATCGACGGTCTCAGGCACGTCGTTTTCGGGGCCTTCGTCGCCGTTCTGGGCATAGGTCACCTGGCCGTCGGCGAGCGGCGGCGGCATGGCGATGCCTATGCCGGAGACGAAATACGGGTTGTAATATTGCCCCTCGAGCATTTCCGTGCCAGGAGGCGCATCCTGATAGCCGGTCAGAAGCGAGTAGATGTAGTCCGGCCCGGTCTCCTGATACTGGGTGAAAATGTCGAAGACGAAGGTGGGGAAGCCGCGCACGATTGCCCGCGCCTTGGCCATCAGCGAGAGATCGGGCGGATAAGCGCCGCCGTTGGAGGCGCGCGCCTGACCTTCGTTGGCGAAAGGGCTCGGCAGATAATCGGAGGCGCGGCCGGGCCGTTGCACCGGGTCGCCATTGGCGTCCGGCTCGGAGTCGGTGATCTCGTATTCAGCGGCAAGAGCTTCGGCCTGCTCCTCGGAGAAATGCGGGCCGGTCTCCGAGGCGAGCGTGCGGAACGCCACCATGCTCATCGAATGGCAGGCGGCGCAGACCTCCCGGTAGACCTGGAAGCCGCGCTGCAATTGCGCCGGGTCGAATTTTCCGAACGGGCCCGCGAAGGTCCAGTCGACATGCCGCGGCTGCTGAAGCGGGTAGTGCGGCGTCGCGCCCTCCTCGTGCTCCTGGGCGAGAACCGTGGCGCCGAGCGAGAGGGCGAGAACGAGCGCGCCGGCCAGCCGAACGAAAATCGTCTTCATTGCCGCAATCCGTCTCATCACCCCCTGCCCTCGGGCCCGGCGGCGCTGCCGGCGGGCTGCGCGCTGCCCCCGCGCGTCGTTTCCAGCACGGCATCGGCGATGGAGGCCGGCCGCGGCTTCGGCGTCTCGAACAGGCCGAGCAGCGGCAGCAGCACGAGGAAATGCAGGAAATAATAGATCGTCAGGATTCGCGCCGCGATGACATAGCCACCCTCCGGCGGCTGCGCGCCGAGCCAGCCGAGCCCGATGCAGACCGCCACGAATATCCAGAAGAACTGGCGGTAGAGCGGCCGGAAATTGGCGGACCGCACCTTTGAGGTATCCAGCCACGGGACCAGGAACAGCACCGCGATGGCGCCGAACATCGCGATGACGCCGCCGAGCTTGGACGGGATTGCCCTGAGGATCGCGTAGAACGGCAACAGGTACCATTCCGGCACGATGTGGGCCGGCGTCACCATCGGGTTCGCCTCCTGGTAATTGTCGGCGTGGCCCAGATAGTTCGGAGAATAGAACACGAACCAGGCGAACACGAGGAGGAAGATCACCAGCGAGAAGGCGTCCTTGATCGTCGCATGCGGCGTGAAGGGCACCACGTCCTGCTTGGACTTCACCTCCAGGCCCGTCGGATTGGTCTGGCCGACCACGTGCAGCGCCCAGACATGCAGGACGACGACGCCGGCGATCATGAAGGGCAAGAGGTAATGCAGCGAGAAGAACCGGTTCAGCGTCGGGTCGCCGACCGCGAAGCCGCCCCATAGCCAGGTCGTGATGGCCTCGCCGACGAGCGGAATGGCCGAGAACAGGTTCGTAATGACGACGGCGCCCCACAAGCTCATCTGGCCCCAGGGCAGCACATATCCCATGAAGGCGGTCGCCATCATCAGAAGAAAGATGATGACGCCCAGGATCCAGAGGATCTCGCGCGGCTCCTTGTACGAGCCATAATAGAGGCCGCGGAAGATATGGATGTAGACGGCGAGGAAGAACATCGACGCGCCGTTGGCGTGGACATAGCGCAGGAGCCAGCCGTAATTCACGTCGCGCATGATCTTCTCGACCGAGGCGAAGGCGCCGTCGGCGTCGGCGACGTAGTGCATGGCGAGCACGACGCCGGTGACGATCATCGTCGCCAGCATGAACATCAGGATGCCGCCGAACGTGTAGAAATAGTTGAGGTTGCGCGGGATCGGATAGGCGACGAAGCTGTCGTAGAGCATCCGCGTCGCCGGCAAGCGGTCGTCGAACCAGCGGCCGACCGCCGACTTCGGCGCGTAGCGGGGAAAGTGATCTTCGTGCTGCATCTTGCGTAGCCTCAGCCGATGCGGAGGGTCGTGTCGCCCTCGAAAGCAAGCACCGGGATATCCAGGTTCTGCGGCGCCGGCCCCTGCCTGATGCGCCCGGCGGTATCGTAATGCGAGCCGTGGCAGGGGCAGAACCAACCGCCGAAGTTCCCCTGCTGGCCGAGCGGCACGCAGCCGAGGTGGGTGCAGACGCCGACCATCACGAGCCACTGCTCGCGCTCGGCCGCGGCGCGGTTGGCGTCCGTCGCTGGCGCGTTCGGATCGAGATTGGCGTTGCGCGCGAGCGGGTCGCGAAGCTCCGAAACCGGCACGTCGCGGGCCTCATTCATCTCGGCTTCCGTGCGGTTGCGGATGAAGACCGGCTTGCCGCGCCACATCACGGTGATCGACTGCCCCGGCTCGATGGACGAGATGTCGACATCGATGGAGGCGAGCGCCAGCGCCGAGGCGTCCGGGTTCATCTGGTCGATGAAGGGCCAGACCGCGGCCGCCAAGCCGACGGCGGCGAAGGCGCCGGTGGCGATCAGGAGGAAATCGCGGCGGCCGACATCCGTGCCGGCCTCGTGCGGCTCGATATGCTTGGCGTCCGGACTGGCGGTAATGGGATGGGTGGTCGAATCAGCCAAGGCATTCCCTCAGATTGCACCGGCGCGTCCGCACAAGATCATTGGCGCACCCGCCGCGGGCGCCGCTCTCCGACTCCGGCCGGCCCGCTGCTCCGCCGAACGCCTTTTGTCATCGTCGGGTAGCAGTGTCCAGCCGAGCAGCCGAGCCACGGCAGTTTGTCGCAAGCCAGCGCAATCGGGGCGGAGCGCCATTGGACAGCGGGAGGTGCTGATCGCGGCCGACGCGCGCCGAGCGACCAGCTGCACGGATCGCACGTCCCGCTTAACCCGTAAGCTGCTATGCTGAGGCAGGCCTATTCGCCCGGTCCCGCCCAGATGTTCGCCAGAACCATCAGCCGCCTCCGCTTTCTCTACGAGTCCGACGCGCCCGATGCGCACCGGTTCCGCTACGGCCTGCTCGCTTTCGACGTGGCCACCATCCTTTTTATCATCGGCACGTCGTTCCTGCCGCGCACGACAACGCTCGAGACAATCGACATCGCGATCGGCCTCGTCATCGTCGCCGATTTCGCGGCGCGC
The DNA here is from genome assembly GCA_013812985.1 of Hyphomicrobiales bacterium. The sequence continues at coordinate 3,476 of JACCSN010000801.1, forward strand.
ATCGTGATCAGCCGCAATCGCGTCAAGGACTTCATGCACCCCGCGACGCTCGCGGATGTGGCGGCCATCCTGTCGTTCCTGGCGCCGATCACCGGCGAAGGCGCCGCCTTCTTCCGCATCCTGCGCACCCTCAGGCTGCTCTACACCTATCAGATCATCGCCCACCTGAGGCGGCAAAGCTCGTTCGTCCGCCTCAACGAGGAGTTGATCACCGCTGTCCTGAACCTATCGGTGTTCATCTTCGTTATGACCGGCATCGTCTACGAGACCCAGCGCTGGACGAACTCCGACATCGGCAACTATGCCGACGCGCTCTATTTCACCGTGACGGCGCTGACGACCACCGGCTTCGGCGACATCACGCTGCCCGGCA
>JACCSN010000821.1 GCA_013812985.1 Hyphomicrobiales bacterium
GCGGGTCTGCCGGCAGATCAACGTGCAGATCGTCGAGCGGTCCGACACCGGCAAGTTCGTGGTGTTGCCTAAACGATGGATCCCCGGGTCAAGCCCGAGGACCGAGAGAACCATCGCATGGCTCAACCGGTGTCGCCGCCTGGCCAAGGATTGGGAGTGTCTGAACCAAAACGGACTCGCGTTCCTGCGCTGGGCTTCCATCCGGCTGATGGTCCGAAAGCTCTGTCAAAAAAGGCTTTGATCCCGGATGGACTCTTAGCGTCAAGTCGTATCGCAGTTCTGCCTCAGTAAGCTGTGCCCGAAAGAGCACGAACAATCCGCGCTGTTGCCCCAAGCGGAGCGGCATGCCGACAGCGGCTGTCCGATCCCCCCCGAGCAGCCGGCAGCATCCGCGAAGCGACCGGTCCTATACGGGGCGGCACCCGCGCCTACTCCGCCGCTGTCAGCCGCGCTTGCATCGGCGACACCCGCACCGCGCAGAATTTGTATTCGGGAATTTTTCCGAACGGGTCGAGCGCCGGGTTGGTGAGGAGGTTGGCTGCCGCTTCGGCGTAGCAGAACGGCATGAAGACCATCGTCTCCGGCACGTCGCGGTCGGCGCGAATTTTTACCTCGACCGCGCCGCGACGGGTTTCCAGCCTGATCATCTCACCCGGCGCCAGGCCCATGCGGCCGAGCAAGCGCGGGTGCAGGAAAGCCACCGCCTCCGGCTCGATCGCATCGAGCACACCGGACCGCCGCGTCATCGAGCCGGTGTGCCAGTGCTCGAGCACGCGGCCGGTCGACAGGACCAGCGGATAATCGGAATCTGGAATTTCGTCCGGCGGCACAAGGCGCGCCGGCACCATCCGGCCGCGCCCGCTTGTCGTCGGGAAGCCGGCCCAGAAGATGACCTCGTTGCCGGGCTTGTCGGGCGCGTCGACCGGATAAGTGACCGCCCCTTCCCGCTCCAGCCGCTCCCAGGTGATGTTGTTCAAGGACGGCATGACCTCCGCCATCTCGGCGAACACGTCGGCCGGACCGTCATAGTTCCAATCGAGGCCAATGCGGCGGGCGACTTCCTGGATGATCCACCAGTCCTGCCGCGCGTCGCCGGGCGGGCGGATCACCGGGCGGGCCATCTGCACCCGGCGGTCGGTGTTGGTGAAGGTGCCGGCCTTTTCTGCGAAGGCGGAAGCTGGCAGGATCACGTCGGCATGGAAGGCCGTCTCGGTGAGGAACAGGTCCTGCACGACCAGGTGATTGAGCTTGGCCAGCGCCTCGCGGGCATGGTTGAGATCGGGGTCCGACATGGCCGGGTTCTCGCCCTCGATATACATGCCACGGATGTCGCCAGCATGGATGGCGTCCATGATCTCGACGACGGTTAGCCCGCGCTTGGGATCGAGTTCCTGGCCCCAGAACCGCTCGAAATCCAGGCGCACCGACTCCTTCTCGACCGATTGGTAATCCGGGTAAAGCATCGGGATCAGCCCGGCGTCGGAGGCGCCCTGGACGTTGTTCTGGCCGCGCAGCGGATGCAGGCCGGTTCCCGGCCGGCCGATCTGACCGGTGGTGAGCGCCAGCGAGATCAGGCAGCGGGCATTCTCCGTGCCGTGGACGTGCTGGGATATGCCCATGCCCCAGAAGATGAGCGAGGCGCGGGAGCGAGCGTAAAGCCGGGCGACTTCGCGGATCGTCTCGGCGGGGATACCGCAGACGGCTGCCATCTTCTCCGGCGGAAATGCGCGGATCTTCTCCTTCAGCTCCTCGAAGCCCTCGGTGTAGCCGGCGATGTATTGGGCGTCGGTAAGCCCCTCCTCCACGATCGTGTGGAGCATGGCGTTCAGCATGGCCACGTCGGAGCCCGGCTTGAAGGCGAGGTGGTAAAGCGCGTGGCGGCTGAGCTGCTGGCGGCGCGGGTCCATGACGATCAGCTTGGCGCCGCGCTCCTTCACGGCGTTCTTGATGAAGGTGGCGGCGACCGGGTGGTTGATCGTCGGGTTGGCGCCAATGACGATGATCACCTCGGCGTCGAGCGCCGCCGAGAAGGGCGCCGTCACTGCGCCGGAATTCAACCCCTCCATCAACGCCGCGACGGAGGAGGCATGGCAGAGCCGGGTGCAATGGTCGACGTTGTTGTTGCGGAAGCCGGTCCTAACCAGTTTCTGGAAGAGATACGCCTCCTCGTTGGAGCCTTTGGCCGAGCCGAAGCCGGCGAGCGCCTTCGGGCCGTTCTCGTCACGGATGCGCTTCAGGCCGCCGGCGGCCAGGTCCAGCGCCTCCTCCCAAGTGGCCTCGCGAAAGTGCGTCCAGGGATTGGCGGGATCGACCTGGTCATGGGCGTGCTTGGCCGTGGCGGGCAGGCGCACCAGCGGCGCGGTGAGCCGGTGCGGATGGTGGATGTAGTCGAAGCCGAAGCGGCCCTTTACGCAGAGCCTTTTCTTGTTGGCCGGGCCGTCGCGGCCCTCCGCATAGACGATGGTCTTGTCCACGACGTTATAGGTGACCTGGCAGCCGACGCCGCAATAGGGGCAGAGCGAATCCACTTGCCGATCCGGCCAGACCGTGCGGGTCTGCGCTTCGTCCAGATAAGCGGAGGGCATCAGCGCGCCGGTCGGGCAGGCCTGCACGCATTCGCCACAGGCGACGCAGGTGGACTGGCCCATCGGGTCGTCGAAGTCGAAAACGGGCTTGGCGCCGGCGTTGCGGAAGGCCATGCCGATCACGTCGTTGACCTGCACCTCGCGGCAGGCGCGCACGCAGAGCCCGCACTGGATACAGGCGTCGTGATTCACGCGCATGGCGGGGTGGCTGGCGTCGGCCGCCCAGCGCTCGGCGGCGGGGAAGCGGCTCGTCGTGACGCCGGTCCGCTCCGCCCAGCCCCAGAATTTCGATGTCGGATCATGCGAGGT
>JACCSN010000850.1 GCA_013812985.1 Hyphomicrobiales bacterium
TTGCCCCGTCTCGCGGGTTGCCTTGGGCGGGCAGGCTCGTCTCGGCCAAATGTCTCTCCTTACGCCGCCATCAACTGGCTGATATGCGCGGCCGCCGATTCCGACAGCCCCTCCAAGTCGTAGCCACCCTCTAGGAGCGCCACCACGCGCCCGCCGGCGAAGCGGTCGGCGATGTCTATCAGCTCCGCCGTCGCCCAGCTGAAATCACCCGCCTGGAGGTTGATCTCGGCGAGCGGGTCGCGGAGATGGGCGTCGAAGCCGGCGGAAATGAGGATGAGGTCCGGCTGGAAGCTTTCCAGCGCCGGGAGGATGCGCTCCCGAAACGCGGCGCGGAATTCTGTCGGCCCGTCGCCGGGCGATAGCGGCGCGTTGAAGATGTTTCCAGCGCCCGTCTCGGAGGCCGCGCCGGTGCCGGGGAAGAGCGGAATCTGATGCGTCGAGGCATAGAGTACCGACGGGTCGGACCAGAAGATCGCCTGCGTGCCGTTGCCGTGATGCACGTCCCAATCGACGATGGCGATCCGCTCCATGCCGTGCGTCTTCTGAGCATAGCGGGCGGCGATCGCGATCGTGTTGAACAGGCAGAAGCCCATTGCCCGCGCGGCTTCGGCGTGATGGCCGGGCGGGCGGAGCGCCGCGAAGGCGTTCGCCGCCGCCCCGCTCGCCACCGCGTTGACCGCCGCCGTCGCCGCGCCGATGGCGCGGAGCGTGGCTTCCCAGGATCCCGGCGAGGCGACTGTGTCCGGGTCGATGCGCGTCAGGCCCTCCGCCGGGATCGCCTTGCGGATCGCCTCCACGTAGCGCTCGGAATGGACGAGCAGCGTCGTCGCTACCTCGCCGAGCGGCGCTTCGACCCGCTTCAGGGCGGCAAAATCGGCGTGATCCAGCGCTGCATGGAGCGCCCGCAGCCGGTCCGGCCGCTCCGGATGCCCGACCGGCGTCAGGTGATCCAGGAAAGCCGCGTGATGGAGCAGGAGGGTGGTCAAGGAGCAAGGTCCGGAGTGGCGGTGAGCCATCTGTGCCTTCGCCCCGATTCCGTCAATCCCGCTTCGCTGGCGAGCGTATCGAATCGAACGCTTGGCGCCGGCGGCCGGACGGCGGCGATGATCTTAATGATCGTGTCGTCGGTTAACTACTTGGTGCGGAGCCGACCTATCAAGTTTCCTCGTTTAACGCATCTTTCAGTCGTTTGATGGGCTTGGTTGCCTACGCAACGACATGCCCGGAACCAGCGCTCATGATACAGCCCAGTGTGCTTGAGCAGTATATGCTCGAACTCGTCAACGCCGCACGCGCCAAGGTCGGCTCGCAGCCTCTCGCCTTCAACCTGAACCTGAACCAGGCCGCCGAAGACCATAGTCAATGGATGCTGGCCACCGACGAATTTTCGCATACAGGCGCTGGTGGCTCACAACCCGACCAGCGAATGTCCGCCGCAGGTTACGGATTCAGCGGCTTCTGGAACTGGGGTGAGAACATCGTCTGGCGCAGCGTCGGCGATCCGTCGAGCTACCAGGGCGCTGTCGGAGCCATGCATACGCAGTTGATGAACAGCTACTACCATCGCCTGAACATCCTGGATGACGGCTTCCGCGAGATCGGCATCGGGTTCGAGGTCGGGTCCTACGGGGGCTACAAGGCTGGCATGATCACCCAGGACTTCGGCCGGTCCGGGACGGGCGTGTTCCTCACGGGCGTCGCCTTCGACGACCGGGACGGCGACCGGTTCTACGATCCGGGAGAGGAGCTGGGCGGCCTCTCGGTGTCGATCAGAGGCTCAGCCGGCGCCTACACCACCACGACGATGGACAGCGGCGGCTATCAATACAAGGTGGCGGCGGGCAGCTACACGGTCACCTTCTCGGGCGAGGGGATCGCCACGAGCACGCATCAGGTCACGGTAGGCGGCAAGAACGTCAAACTCGACCTGATCGACCCGAACCGGCTCAGCGGCAACCTGATCGAGGGCACTTCAGCTGACAATAAGCTCCTGGGCACCTCGAGCGCTGACACGATCCAAGGTAACGGGGGCAACGATATCCTTTACGGCAGCGCGGCCGACGACGTCCTCGACGGCGGCACCGGCAGGGATAAGCTGGTGGGCCAGACAGGCGCGGACCAGCTCACTGGCGGTCTGGGGAGCGATCGCTTCATTTTTGCCGGTCGGATTGGGACAGATACGGTCACCGACTTTCAGGACGATGTGGACACGATCCGGCTAAGAGGGGCATCGTTGGGGGTGACGAGCCAGGCGGATGCTCTTTCGCACGCTCAGGTGACAAATGGCGACGCCGTTTTCACGTTCGACGCGGGCGGCGTCATCATCGTGGAAAATGTCAGCAGCCTCAGGGCCTTACAGAATGATCTGTTGGTTGTGTAGGGCATGCATCAAAGCACGCGAGAATCCCCCGTCGGGCTCCGCTGTCTGATTTGACCCCCGAGCGTCCTTTCCGCTTGCGTGAAGAGTCTCGCTCATCTGAAGATGGGTGAGTGGGAAACGAGCCCAGGATGATGGACCGGGCGACGGCGTTCGGGCTGATCGACCGTCTGGTCGCGGGTATGCGGTCGCTGCGCCACGACGGCGGCTTCCATGAGCCCAATCTCGACGGCACGGCAGGCGACTATATCAGCTTCGACAGCTGGGAATGGCCGCAGGGCATCGGCCTTTACGGTCTCTTCCGCGCCTGGGAGTTCTCCGACGATCCCCGCTATCGCGCCGAACTGGAGCGCTGGTATGCGCGCCAGATCGCCAGAGGCTTGCCGCCGCTCAACGTGAACACGACCGCGCCGATGCTCGCGCTCTCGCTCCTCTGGGCGCGGACCGGCAACGAGCGCTGGCGCGGTGTGCTCGACGACTGGGCCGACCGGGTGATGGCGGAACTCCCGCGTACGCCGGAGATGGGCTTCCAGCACATCGTCTCGGACGGCGTCAACAACGGCGAGCTCTGGGACGACACGCTCTTCATGGTCTGCCTGTTCCTCGCCTCGTATGGGCGCGCGGCGGGCCGCCCCGATCTGGTTGAGGAAGCGGTGCGGCAGTTCCTGGTGCATGCGCGCTTCCTCGCCGACCCGAAGACCGGCCTCTGGTTTCATGGCTGGACGTTCGAGGGCCGCCATAACTTCGCGAGGGTGCTGTGGGCGCGCGGCAACGCCTGGGTTGTCGCCGCGATCCTCGACCTCATCGAGATCGCCGATCTCCGCGGCGGCATACGCGATTACCTTCTCGGCTGCCTCCGGACGCAGATCGAGCACCTCATCTCGCTGCAGAACGAAAACGGCGGCTGGCATACGCTTCTCGACGAGCCAGAATCCTATGTCGAAACCTCCGCCACGGCAGGCATCAGCTATGCTCTCCTGAAGGCGGCTCGCCTCGGCATTGCCGACGCGCGGGCGAGGGCGGCGGGTCTGCGGGCATTCCGATATGTGACCGCGAGGATCGACCGCGACGGCGTCGTCCAGGGTGTGTCATACGGCACGCGCATGGGACATGATCGACAATTCTACCGCGACATTCCCCTCCAGCCGACCGGCTACGGGCAGGCGCTCGCCATCCTGCTCATGGCGGAGGCGGCGCGGCATGTGGAGACTGTCGGCGTGAAAGTCTCCGCATGAGCGACGATGTCCGCTACGGCGCTGCGCCCGCCGACGTGAAGGGCTACGACACTGCAGCGCTGCGCTCTGCTTTCCTGGTCAGCGGCCTGTTCCGGTCGGACCGGCTGAAGCTCGTCTATACGCATGTCGACCGGATGATCGTCGGCGGCTGCGCGCCGGCCGCCGAACCGATCGAGGCCGGTGACGGAGCTCTCGTCGGAACCGAATATCTCCTTTCAGACCGCGAGATGGGCGTGGTCAATGTCGGCGGCGCCGGCCGGGTCTCGGTCGACGATCAAACCTTCGATATGGCCGATCGCGACGTGCTTTACGTCGGCCGTGGCGGCCGCCGCATCGTCCTCGAAAGCGCCGACCCCGCGGACCCGGCCCGATTCTACCTGAACTCCGTCCCCGCCAAGGACCGGTTTCCGCATCGCTTGATCGCTCGGGCGGAATCGAAACCGCTCGATCTCGGCGAAGGCAGCCGGGCCAACAAGCGGCAACTGCGGATGTACATCCACCCGGAGGTCGCCCCGTCCTCGCTGCTCCTGATGGGCGTGACCGACATCGCGCCGGGCAGCGTCTGGAACACGATGCCGCCGCATCTGCACGAGCGGCGCATGGAGGCCTACCTTTACTTCGACCTCGCGGCCGGCGATCGGGTGTTCCACGTCATGGGCCGGCCCGACGAGACGCGGCACATCGTGGTCGCGAACGGCGAAGCCGTGATCTCTCCGGCCTGGTCGATCCATATGGGCGCCGGCACCGGGCCTTATGCGTTCGTCTGGGGTATGACCGGCGAGAACCAGCAATATAACGACGTCGATCCGGTCGATGTCAGCTCGCTGCTCTGAAGTGACGGAATGAACGACGCGGTTCCCCGTATCGCACAAGCAGAGGCCGACTCGGCTGATGCTTACTGCCTGCGTGTCCCGCTTGCCGAAGGCGACAGCGTCGGCCACTGGCGTCTCGGCCGCCGCCACGAGGAGCGCTTCGATGTCGCCGACCAGCCGATGCACGGCGAGATGGACCCGTTCTTCTTCCTGACCAAGGTGAAGAACTTCATCCCGCACGAATACCCCTGCCGGACCGAATTCGCCGCCCTTCACCGCAGGGAGCATCCGGTCCCGGCGATCGGCTTCGAGCCGGCCGGCTGGTGGTTCCCGTTCGGCAGCCCGCACGTCGACCTGTCGGGCTTCTGGTTCAGGCC
>JACCSN010000868.1 GCA_013812985.1 Hyphomicrobiales bacterium
ACAGGGCCAGCGCTTCGTGGTTCGTGGGCTCACTCAGGAGATGAAATGCCGCCATCCCGCGCAGGAAATAGTCGTAGGCGTCGAGGCTCTCAGGGATCACCAGCTACTGTCTGCCTTGCGCAACCCAGCGGGCACACTCGGGAGGAAGGAGCGCCTGGACCTTGGCCTCGTATAGCGCCAGGTCATCATCGTGCCCGATGCCGCGCCAACGCTCGATTGTGCCCTTGAAGAAGAAGCGCTGGCTTCCTCCTTGGAAGCGGGCAGCGAGGCTTCCCATGATTATATCTCCGTCCCGGCGCATGGCTTCGAAACCTGCCGCCTCAACAAGCGCTGGCCAAAGGCTTGGCTCAATTGGGATGCCGAGGAAATCCGAGATGCGCTGCATTTCGCCTGAGAGATCAGCTTTCAGATCGTTGTAGTGGACCAAGAGCACATTAGGCCGATTGCGGACCTCCCACCAGGTTCGCTCGAAGTGGAAGAACGACATGAACGGCGAGCCATCCTCATGGCCCGGCACTTCGCCCGTCGTGATCCAGCGGTGGAAAAAGTGCCCCGGGTCGGCATCAGGGCGCGGATAGGGCCGGCCGATAGTTTCGTCCTCCATGCCAATTTTGTCGAACTGCTGCAGGCCCTGCTCGGTGAAGCCCAATACGTGGTTGTGATAGGAGACGCATGCGTCACGGCCATCGCGAGCGACGTGGATGTATTTCACGTCGTCGTAGAGCGGCAGCCCGTCCAAGGGTAAATGAGACTTCAAAAATCGACGGTGCTCCTGCTCCTCGATCTGAGCCACTACGGCCTCGATCGGTTCGCCAAAGCGCCGGTCGATCCAAGCCGAAATCTGCATCACCGGTTTTGGCTCAGGCGTCTGGAATACCAGCAGGCCAACGATACGCTGCATCCAGGTCGTGCCGCACTTAGGGAATGTGGCGATGACAATGTCATCTGGCCGCGGCCGGTAGTGCTCCCATCGGCGGCTGTCGATAACCCACGTGCGGTATTCGCGTTGGGGTGCCTGGATCAACATGCGGTGCCCTCCGGGCTGAGAAGCTACTTCTCCTGATCTGTATTCTTTACCTCGTTGGCCTTGATCACCCTCGCGGCGAAGTCCTTGAACATCTCTCTCTCTGTTTCAGAGAGCGGAGCCATGATGAGGTCCTCCGCCGCGATCACGGCGGGCCGCAGCCTCTCGCGAACTTGCAAGCCGGATGCCGTAAGCCTGAGGCCCTGGGCCTTCTGGCCGCTGGCGGGCATATTCTCGATCAGTCCTCGTTGTTCCAGTCGCCTGACAATTCGCCTGGCTTTGTTGACGTCGATTGCGAGCCGCTCGGCTAAATCGCGCTGATCGATACCTGGCGCATCCGCTACGGAAGCCAGAACCGGGGCGTCAAGAAATGCGAGCCCTTCTATTTCTTCGACCTCCCTCAGTGCCTTGAACAGGATGCCGTAGAGCCGCCTCACAAGATAAATTTCATGGACGCGATGGATGAGCGGAAGCGCACTCGCATACCGCTGGCCCGCTGGACGCGCGAGAAAGGCTCGGATCGGCGCTTCGAGGTTCTTTACCGATTGTGGCCCTAAGTCCTCAAACACGATTGGCAGGACGCGGCGGGCGTATTCGTGAGCTGATCCTGAAAGGCAGACCGTTCCCGGCTCGGCCAGAGCCTGCATCCGTGCAGCCACATTCACTCCGTCGCCGAACAAATCGCCGTTCCGCACCATCGCCTCGCCAACATGCAGCCCGATGCGGAAGGAGACTTGCCGCTCCTCGGGAACCTGCTCGTGCACGGCGGCAATCCGCTCCTGGATACCCAGCGCACATTGCAGCGCTTCAACGGCGCTCGAGAACTCCGCGAGGATGCTGTCGCCAGCAGTGTTCGCGATGCGCCCGCCATGCTGCTGGATCAGCCGATCCGTCGTCTCGCGATGCGAGGTGAGAAGGCGCAGCGTCCCAGCCTCGTCGGCATTCATCAACCGGGTATAACCAGCCACATCCGCGGAAAAGAAGGCTGCGAGCCGCCGCTGGACAACTGAAGCCGCATTTTTCATCCGCTCGACTGCACCTCCCGCGCCTTGGTTAGCCATTCTACCCGCTTGCACCGCTCAAAGAATTGGAATTACGCACCCATGAGCATCGAGCAGGACCATCACTGGCACGTCAATGGCGCTTACGCCGGGCTGGCTCTGCTCGAACCCGGGGATAAACGGCTTTATGATGGGGCTTATGCAAATTCGAATGAGTTCGTCTATGAGCGCGAGTTTTGCAGCGGCCATCGCTGAGGACCAACGGCGCGAGCGCGCCGCTTCATCAGCCTTCGTTAGAGCTGTGCAAACTGGCAGTGCTGCGTCGCTGCACAATGCAATCTCCGAGATTGAATCAGCTTGGGCATGGAAGCGCGCCTTCCGGGCCTGTTCGCGACTCGGGGCTGTTCCGTTCCAGATCCAACTCGCATTCCTGGATCTTTGGATCGCGGCTGGAGAAACGATTCGCTCGAACGTGGGCGATGACGCCGTGACTTTAGCCGCTTCTCCGGGTTCTGCTGCCGCCTTACAACGGTCCGCCCGTGCGTCTCTTCAGGGGTGAGAGCTTCGGCAACACTCAATGACGCCGGGCTTGGACGAGGTAGCTCAACCCGCGTCGGAGCCGCAGCAACCTGCCGTTCCGATCAGGAAATCGGTTACACCTGACTACATCATCTCTCTTGAGAACGGACAGCAGTTTAAGTCTCTCAAGCGACACCTGATGAACTCATACGGGATGACCCCCGCTGAATATCGCTCAAAATGGGGCCTACCGAGCGACTACCCTATGGTTGCGCCGAACTATGCGAAGGCGCGATCCGAACTCGCGAGGGGCATGGGGTTGGGCCGTAAGGGTTCCAATCCCGAGGAGCAAGCTCAAACCGCGGAGGATGCACCCGCTGAAGCTCCAAAGCGTCGTAGACGGGCCAAGTTGGCTGCGTGAACGTCGGAGGCAGGCCTCGCGTGGTTGATCCCCGCCACCCTCAAACCTGGCCTCAAATGCAAGGACAAGGACGTCCGGCGGCTTAGCGTCAGGAAAGCAGGTCAGTTCCCGACAGCGTGGCGGGGGGCGCTGGGGCGGTCACGCTGTCAGGAGTGCCCCCGTAGCGGCGAAGTGGCTAAGCACGCCCGGTGCTCCTTAGCGTTTCGAGGGGCAGTTCGGGCAAGCGGTTGCCGGGAAAGTCGGACGGGTTTCGGCGTTGTCACTAGCCGAACTCTGGCCATGAGGCCCTCCTGAGAGATTAGCTGAACGAGTGCTTCTCTCTGCGATCCAGAAAACCGGATTCGGAAACGCTCCGGAAGTGATACAGCCTCATCAAGTGCAATCTTTGCACCAGCATCGGGTTCGCAGGTGATTCTGCAAGCGACGTGTTTTCCGCTCAGAATCGCGGCTCCGGGTTCCGTCATTCCTACCCGTTGGTCGCCGTGAGCGACGGCTTCAGGGCTCATGGGCAACTCGCGCAAGTGATCCGTTTGTGCGAAGCAGGGTTGCCCTGATTGGTTAATTTCGGGTTTCAGAACGGATCCTGCTACGGGAGCCTGCTCCGTTCTGGGATGACCACATTCGCTCCACACATCGTTCA
>JACCSN010000870.1 GCA_013812985.1 Hyphomicrobiales bacterium
CTATTCGTGCGCCTCTTCTTTGCCGATCCGGCTTCGGGTCCGGACGCTTCTCCAGACGGGATCAAGCGGGGGCCGGACGGCAACTTCTACATCGGCCAGTACCCCAATGGCCGCATCGTCGTGGTGGACGCTGAGGGCAAGCTCGTGCGGGCGATCGACGTGCCGTCCGCCGCGGCGCCCAACCTCGCCTTCTCGCCGGATGGCACGGCGATCTTCGTGACGGCCGTGGACGATATCTCTGCCGCGCCCTATTCCGGCAAGGTCTACGAGGTTGGGCTAGAATAGCCCATCCGCGATCCCCCGCCGACCAGAGCAAAAGAGCGGAACGCGCCGTCGCGGCCCGCTGACCAGGCGAAAACTCCATGACAAGCAGCTTTGACGTTGACGCCGTTCGGGCGGAATTTCCTGCGCTGTCGCCGGGTGGGTCCGGGGCCGGCGCGGTTTTCTTCGACAATCCGGCCGGGACTCAGATCGCCGCCCGCGCGCTTAGCCGCATGAACAGCGCCATGGTCGAGGCGAACGCCAATCTGGGCGGCTATTTCAAGACATCGCTTCGCGCGGAGGGGTTGATCGGCGAGGCCCGGGAAACCCTGGCGGCGTTCCTCAACGCGGCCGATCCCCGCGAGATCGTCTTCGGGCAAAACATGACCACCTTGACTTTCGCGCTGTCGCGCGCGATCGGCCGGTGGTTGCAGCGCGGCGACGAGATCCTGCTCACCCGGATGGATCACGACGCGAACGTCGCGCCCTGGCTCATGCTGGCGGAAGAGCGCGGCCTTGAAGTGCGCTGGCTCGACTTCGACCCGGAGACTTGCGAGTTCGACCTGTCTTCTCTTGACGAGGCCCTGACGGATCGGACTCGCGTCGCCGCCATCAACCACGCCAGCAATGTGACCGGCACGATCAACGACGTGAGGACCATTGCCCGGCGCGCCAAGGCGGTCGGCGCTCTCGTTTACGTCGATGCGGTGCAGTTCGCTCCCCACGGCGTCATCGACGTCCAGGAGCTTGGCTGCGATTTTCTCGTCTGCTCCGCCTACAAGTTCTACGGTCCGCATCATGGAATCCTGTGGGGGCGCCTCGAGCTTCTCGAAGAGCTTGAGGCCTACAAGGTCCGGCCCGCGTCGCCGGAGCCGCCGGGCAAGTTCGAAACGGGGACGAAGAGCCGCGAGGCGATCGCCGGCGTGCTCGGGGCCGTCGAGCATTTCGGCTGGCTCGGCGAGCGGTTCGGCGGCGCGCCTAGTTCGGGGTCGCGGCGGCAACGGATCGTTGCGGGCATGCAGGCGGCCGAAGCCTATGAGCGATCCTTGACCGAGCGCCTCGTCGCAGGCCTGCGGGATTTCGCGGGCCTTCGCGTGCACGGCATCGCCGAGACGCAGAGCTTTGGACGGCGTGTTCCGACCGTATCGTTTACGGTCGATGGCCGCGACCCGGCCGAGATCGCCGAGGCGATGGCGGCGGAGGACATCTATATCTGGTCAGGTCACAATTACGGCGTGGAGCCGATCCGCAGACTCGGGCTGGAAGACAAAGGCGGCGTCGTCCGGGTCGGGCTGGCACATTACAATTCGGCCGCCGAGGTCGAACGCTTCCTCGCCGCCTTCGGCAGTTGGCGCCGGGCGACCAGCTGAAAGCCGCGCCTCGATGCAGATCGACCCGATAGCGCTGACGCAAGAACTGATCCGCTTTGAAACGGTCAACCCGCCAGGAGCCGAAGCGAGCTGCGCCGCGCACCTCGCCGACATCCTCGACCGGAACGGCTTCTCGGTGGAAACGCACGCCTTCGGTCCTGGGCGGACAAGCCTCGTGGCGCGTTGGCAGGGAGACGATCCGGCGTTCGCGCCGCTCGCCTTCACGGGGCATCTCGACACGGTTCCCCTGGGCGCGCGGCCTTGGTCGGTGGACCCGTTCCGCGCCGAGGTCCGTGACGGGAGGCTCTACGGGCGCGGCGCATCGGACATGAAGGCAGGCGTTGCGGCTGCCGTGTCCGCGGCCATCTGGGCAGCCGGCGAAGGGAGCCTCAGGCGGGGCGTTACGCTCGTTCTCACGGCCGGCGAGGAAACGGGCTGCGAAGGCGCGCGCCATCTGGCTGGAACAAGGGGCGCCTTGGGCGAGGCGAGCGGTTTGATCGTGGCCGAGCCGACAAGCAACCGCCTCGTCGTCGCCCACAAGGGCGCGCTGCACCTGCGGGCGCGCACCAAGGGCAGGACCGCGCACGGGTCCATGCCGCAGCTCGGCGACAACGCCGTGGTAAAAGCCGTAAGGGCCATCGCCGCGATCCAGTCGTTCCCCTTCGAGGCCGAGCCGCACGCGCTCCTCGGCG
>JACCSN010000878.1 GCA_013812985.1 Hyphomicrobiales bacterium
GAACAGGGGCGCCGTTGTGGGAGAGGAGGCGGGGGGAGCACGTACTGTCCGCAGCGTTGACGATGGATGCGCCGCTGGACGGGATGCGCGTCAGTGCGCGTTATGTCCGCGCGACGCAAGCCTTAGAGGCTGACCGAAAAAGAGTTGAGTTATTCCAGTGGGTTGCGATTCCGTCGATCTGCAATGATTCGATGGAGACCGCGATGGCCTGGACTGAGATCACCCGAAAGCAGTATCGGCGCGAGGGCCTGCGCTATGCAAGCGATGTCACCGATGAGGAGTGGTCGTTGATCGCGCCGTTCATGCCGGAGCCGAACCGGATCGGCCGGCCGCGGACCACGGATTTGCGGGCGGTGGTCGAGGCGCTGCTCTACATTGCGGCGACGGGCTGCCAATGGCGCCAGTTGCCCAAGGACTTTCCGCCGGTCTCGACGGTGCAGGGTTTTTTCTACTCGTGGTCGCGCGAAGGCCGGTGGCTGACGATCAACCATGCTCTGGTCATGGACGCCCGCGAGAAGGCCGGCCGGGAGGCGAGCCCGACGGCCGGCGTGATCGACAGCCAGTCGGTGAAGACCACGGAAAGCGGCGGTCCGCGCGGCTTCGATGCTGGCAAGAAGGTCAAGGGCCGCAAGCGCCACATCGTCACCGACACGCAAGGCCATCTCGTCGGCCTCATCGTGCACGAAGCCTCGATCCAGGACCGCGACGGCGCGGTGGGCGTCTTGGCTTCGATCCGCAAGCTCTACCCTGGGCTGCGGCATCTCTTCGCCGACGCTGCTTACGCCGGCGACAAGCTGGGCGGTGCGCTGGCCGGGCTCGGCCGCTTCACCCTCGAGATCATCAGACGCTGCGACACCGCCAAAGGCTTCGTCGTCTTGCCGCGCCGATGGGTGGTCGAACGCACCTTCGCCTGGCTCGGCCGCTGCCGAAGGCTGGCCAAGGACGTCGAGGCGACCATCGAAAGCGCCGTCGCCTGGGTCTTCATCGCGCATATCCGCCTGCTCACCAGGCGACTCGCAAGAGCCTGAAATCATTGGTGTCGTTTTGAGTCAGACTCTTAGACGTCTGGTTCCGCCAGACCTCTTGTCTCAGACTAGGGGGCTCGAAGTTCCCCCGAACCGCGCAATACGTGCCTGAAGGTAAGCTACAGCGCCCGCATCGCCCGGTGCAGGTACAGTGTAACTGCCACTACAACAACGAGCAGGATGCCCGACATTGCGCAAGCCTGACCCAGTTCAAGGCTCACGAAAGCGCTGCGGTAGATGTAGTAGCTTACCAGATCGGTGGCGGTACCCGGCCCGCCGCGCGTCATAATGTAGATCAGGTCGTAGGTTTTGATCGCAAATATAACCCTGATCAGCAATGTGACCACAATGACCGGCCGCATCAGCGGAATGGTGATGTACCAGAAGCTCTGGAGAGAATTGGCGCCGTCCACGCGTGCCGCCTCGTAGGGCTCGGCGGGAAGTGCGCTGAGCCCCGCTAAGAGCAGCACGATCATGAAGGAGACCTGGTGCCAGATGTCTACCAGCACCACCGTCCAGAAGGCGATATCGGCGTCTCCCAGCCAGTTTACTGGCGAGATCCCTATCTCGCCAAGCAAGTAGTTGACGATGCCAAGGGTGGGGTGAAGAAACATCCGCCAGATTAGCCCAACAACCACCGGATTCATCAGCAGCGGGCATAGCAGGATGAGGTAATAAAGGTTGCGACCGCGCTCAGTGTCATTCAGCAAAAGGGCGATGAAGAAACCAAGCAGGAACTCCAGGATAACCACCGCCGAGACAAATGCCACAGTGACCCAGGCGGCGTGAAGGAACCCAGCATCGGAGAGGGCCCGGATGTAGTTCCCGGTTCCGGCGAAGTTGTCAAACCCCGGATCCAGAAGAGTGTAATCGAAAAGGCTGGTAAGGAGCGCCCATCCAACAGGAAAGGCGATGACCGCGCCGAGCAGCAGTAGGCCCGGCGCCGTCATCATCCAGCCGAAGCGCTGGTCTCCACGCTCGAGGTCGTTCCAGGTTGAACGCAATCGTATTACTGGAGCTTTGCGTCCTTGCGGGCCAGCTCGTCGAACTCGGTTGCGACCTGGGCCAAGGCTTCTTCAGGTGTCTTCTCGCGGCCGACGGCAAGCGACAGCTCACGCCCGAGCAGTTCAACGAACTGTGGCGTGTAAGTGAAGGTCGGAAAATTGTGGCTCTCCAGCAGAAGTGTCTTCATCGCAGCGGCATGCGGATACTTCGCTAGTACCTTGGAGTCATCGAACACGTCCGTGCGTGTCGGGGAGCCGCCGGCCAGGGCGCGTCGCTTCGCGATGTCTTGGGATTCCACCCACTGCAGAAACTTCCAGGCGACGTCCGGATTGGGGCTCGACTTCGGGATCGCCCAGCCCCACGCGCCGTTCAGACTGCCGCTTTTGCCTGGCTGGGCGCCGGGGACCGGCATGATCTCAACTTTCCCTACGACCTGTGATTTGGTCGGATCGTCTATGGCAGCGCGGAAAAAGTTGTAGGTTATGTAGCTATAGGCCTGTCCCTGAGCCATAACGTTGAACGCCTCGTCAAAGCTGAAGCTCGCAGCGCCGACCGGTCCGAACTTCTCGATGTTGTTCGCATACTGCTCAACGGCTCGCTGACCGGCCTCTGTGTTGACCGTGCTCTTCCAATTTGTATGATACTCGCCGCCATTGGCGAAAAGGTAATTCGACCATTCCATGGCGATCGGATCGGGGCGGAGCCCCTGGTTGACGACGCCGTAATTTCCGTCCTTAGTAAAAAACTCGACTTGCTTAAGATATTCGTCCCAGGTCTCCGGCTCTCGCAGTACTGTTCCGTATTTGGCCTGAAAGTCCGCTTTGTTCTTGGGATCCGCGAGGAGGTCGGTCCGGTAGAGGAGACCCATTGCGTAGTTGTAGAATGGCAACATGTATGTTGTGCCGTCCACCTTCCCAACGAGATCCATGAGCGCGGGGACGTATACGGAGGTGTCGAAGTCGTCCGCAGCAATGCGCTCGTCGAGCGGCTGCAGCCAGCCGGCTTTGGTAAACTCGCCGGCCCAATAAAAATCGACCACGATGGCGGAATAACTGCCCTGCCGCGCAACCAGCTGCGGCACCAGCTTGGTGTGCATCTCGGCGTAATTGACCACCTCGATATTGACGTCGATGCCGGTCGCCTTCTCGAACTCCGGCACGAGCGCCCGGACGTGCTCGGTGTCGGGCACGGCTTCCATCAGGATCGAGACCGTCTCAGCATAGGCGGCCCCTGACAGCAGTGCGGCTACGCTGATTGTGCAAAGAAGCTTGTTTATGTCGTTCTCCCTATTTGAGCGCTCCCAGCGAGAGCCCCTTGATCAGATACTTTTGCAGAAAGGGTAGCAGCACGAGCACCGGCCCCAGCGCCAGCAAGGTAGCCGCGGCCAGCGGCGCGATGTTGACTCCGGCATGGGTCTCCAGGCCGGCCAGGCCGACCGGTAGCGTCTGGCTGGAGCTATCACTTAGGATCAGGGCATAGAGGAACTCGTTCCAGCTCAGCACGAATCCGAGCAGCCCGGCCGCCAGGATGCCCGGGCCGGCGATCGGGACGGTGACCAGGGCGAAGGCCTGCCAGCGGCTGGCCCCGTCGATGCGAGCCGCTTCTTCTAGCGATTTCGTCTCCCCTTCGAAAAAGCTTACCATCATCCAAGCCATAAACGGCAGGTTGATCGCCACATGCGCGAAAACGATTGCCGCGTGGCCACCCACGGGCAGCGCATTAGTGAACAGCATGAACAGCGGGAGCACCAGCACGATTGGAGGGAGCATCTGGCTGGCCAGCACCGAGACGAGGAGCGGGGCTCCGCCGGTTTTGTAGCGAGCCGCCGCATAGGCCATCATGGTCGCTGCCGGAAGCGATATGGCAGTTGATGCAAAGCCGACGATGAGGCTGTTGGCGAACCATCCGGTAAAGCCATGGCCGGCAAACACCTCGACGTAATTGTCGAGGCTGAGCCGGCCTAGTTCGGGCGGGATCTTGTAGGCCGTCAGCTTGTCGGTGAGGCTGACGCGGAACACCCAAAGGAGCGGCAGCACGATCGCTGCGGAGAAGACGATCAGGACCGCATGCCTGGCGACAGTGCCGATGCCCACCCGCATCAGTCCATCCTGACCCCGCCGGTGACATTGACGCCCTGCCCGGTCATGAAGCGCGAGGCTTCGGAGGCGAGGAACAGCACTACGTCAGCAACGTCCTCCGGCTCTTCGATGCGTCCAAGCGGCGTCTGGGAGACATATTCCGCAAAGACGGCTTCCGGCGTCATGCCGCGAAGTTCGGCTTCCCAGATGAGCTCCCGGTCCTGCATCGAGGTACGCACGAAGCCCGGACACACCGCGTTCACGCGAATGCCGTGCGGGGCCATCTCCCTCGCGAGCGCCTGCGTCCAGCCAAGCACTGCGAACTTGCTGGCGGAGTAATGGGCCAGCAGCGGCGCGCCCACCTTGCCGGCGAGCGATGCCGTATTGACGATCACGCCCGTCTGCCCCTCGGCGAGGAAATGGCGGCAGACGATCTGGTTGGTCAGGAACACGCCGCGCGCATTGACATCGAAATTGAAGTCCCAGTCCTCGTCGGTCAGGTCGACGGCCCGGCGCATCGTCGAG
>JACCSN010000885.1 GCA_013812985.1 Hyphomicrobiales bacterium
CGGGTCGTCAAGAACCTCCGGGCCTGAACCGTCGGAAGCTATGTTCCGGTTTTGCTCCACAGCCAGTTTCCAAACTCACACCCTCATCCTGAGGAGCCGCGGAGCGGCGTCTCGAAGGTGGATCCAGCAGGCACCGGATACGCCCTCGTCCTTCGAGGCTCCGCTTCGCTCCGCACCACAGGACGAGGGCTGTGCAGCGTGTCCGGCAGTTTCGGGACGGGCTTCCAGGATGCTTGCGTGGCGATCGTCCGAGCACTTGACTTTTCGGCCGCAGGGGAAAGGCGGTTTCCATTGAGCGCCGTGATCCTCGCCGCCATGGCGCTAGCGATCTGGCTTTACCTGCTCCTCGGCCGCGGCCTGTTCTGGCGCGGCGCGGAGCGGGACGATCGGCTCGCCGCTTCCATGACGCCGACAAGCTGGCCCGGCGTGACGGCGATCGTTCCCGCGCGCGACGAGGCCGAAGTGATCGCCAGGAGCATCGGATCGCTGCTCGGCCAGAGCTATCCGGGGGCGTTCTCGGTCGTGCTGGTCGACGACGGCAGCAGCGACGAGACAGCTGATCTCGCGCGGGCGGCGGAAAGAGCGGGCGATTCCGTTCGCCTGACGATCGTGCGCGGCTCCGAACCGCCGCCAGGCTGGACCGGGAAGCTTTGGGCCATGCAAAGCGGCCTCCGCGCCGTGAACGAAACCGCCGCGCCCGCCGACTTCGTGCTCTTCACCGACGCGGATATCGCCTACAGCGCGCCCGATGCGCTGGAGCGCCTGGTGGCGGGCGCGCTGCACCAGCGCACGGTGCTGACCTCGCTGATGGTAAAACTCCGCTGCGACAGCTTCGCAGAACGGATGCTGGTCCCGGCCTTCGTGTTCTTCTTCGCCAAGCTCTATCCGTTCGGCTGGGTCAACGACCCGCGCCGCAAGATCGCCGCCGCGGCCGGCGGCTGCATGCTGGTCCGCCGCGAGGCGCTGAACGCGGCGGGCGGGCTGGCGACGATCCGGGGCGCGCTGATCGACGATTGCGCGCTCGGCGCCGTCATGAAGCGCCAGGGGCCGATATGGCTGGGGCTGACGGAGCGGATCGAAAGCTTGCGCGACTATCCCGGCTTCGGAGACATCCGCCGCATGGTCGCCCGTTCCGCCTATGCCGAGCTTCGCTATTCGCCGCTGCGGCTCGTGGGCGCCGTCGCCGGCATGGTGCTGACTTATCTCGCCCCGCCACTCCTCGCGATCTTCGGCGAGGGTTGGGCGCGAGGGCTGGGCTTGGCCGCTTGGGGGATCATGGCGCTCTCGTTCCAGCCGATGCTCCGCCTCTATGGCCGCAATCCGGCCTGGGGCTTGGCGTTGCCGCTCATCGCGTTCATCTACACCGCCTTCACGATCGATTCCGCCATCCAGCACTGGCGCGGCCGGGGCGGAGCATGGAAGGGGCGCTTCCAGGCGGCGGCTGGTCCTTCTCCCGGCGGGAGAAGGTGGCTGCGGAGCAGCCGGACGAGGGGTTACAGCGCTTCCGACCCGGGCCAAGGGCCGATGCCGCACGCCCTCACCCGCCCGCTTCGCGGGCACCCTCTCCCCACGGGAGAGGGGAGACTGCCGCCATGATGGACGCCACCGAAGCGCGTTCCGGCAAGGGGCATCGCGACGAGAATTTTCCGGTCGCGTCGTGGCTCGTGCGGCCGGAAAACCGCGCGCCGATCCTCGCCTTCTACCGGTTCGTGCGCGCCGCCGATGATGTCGCCGACCATCCGGGGCTGACGGCGGATGAGAAGCTGGCGATGCTCGACCAGCTGGAAGCGTCGCTGCTTGGCCGCGGCGCGCCCGATCCGGAGGCCGAGCCGCTTCGCCGCGCTCTGGCCGAACGGGGGCTTTCGCCCCGTCACGCGCAGGATCTCCTCGACGCGTTCCGGCTGGACGCGCGCAAAAGCCGCTACGAGAACTGGTCGGAGCTGATGGGCTATTGCGCGCTCTCCGCCATGCCGGTCGGCCGGTTCGTGCTCGACGTGCACGGCGAGGCGCCCGAGCGCGTCTGGGCCGCCTCCGACGCCATCTGCGCCGCGCTGCAGGTGAACAACCATCTGCAGGATTGCGGCAAGGATTTCCGCGACCTCGATCGCGTCTACCTGCCGCTCGACATTCTGGCGGCGCACGGGGCGGCGGTGGAGGAGCTCGGCGCGGATCGCGCCAGCCCGGCGCTCAGGGCGGCGATCACGGAGGTTGTCCGCAAGACCGAAACGCTTCTCCAGGAAGGCAAGGCCCTGCCCGATCTCATCCAGGATACCCGCCTCAGCCTGGAGATCGCCGCCATCCATCGCCTCGCCGAGGTCATCGTCGCGGGCCTGCGACGGCGCGATCCGTTGAGCGAGAAGGTGCATATCGGCAAGGGCGGTTTCGCCGTGATCGCGCTGGCGGCGGCAGCTAGGACGCTGATCCGGAGGCCGTTCCCACGGCGTGGGACCGCGGCGCTCCCGGCCGGCACGGGGACGCGCTGATGGCCGTAGCCGCCCAAGTGGCTCCGGCCGCGTCGCTGCCGGCCTCCGGCAGCTCCTTCTATACCGCGATGCGAGTCCTGCCCAAGGAGCGGCGGGAAGCCATGTACGCGGTCTACGCTTTCTGCCGGGCGGTCGACGATATTGCCGACGGCGACGGCCCGCGCGATGCGCGCCTGGCGGAACTCCAAAGCTGGCGCGACGACATCGACAGCCTGTTTTCCGGCGGCGATCCGGGCCGCGCCGCCGGCCTCGTCGCGCCGAAAGGGCGGTTCGGGCTGCTGCGGCGCGATTTCCACGCCGTCATCGACGGCATGGAGATGGACGCTGCCGCCGACATCCGCGCGCCGGACTGGGAGACGCTCGACCTCTATTGCGACCGGGTCGCCAGCGCCGTGGGTAGGCTCTCGGTGCGCGTCTTCGGCCTCGAGCCGGAGGTCGGCGACGAGCTGGCGCATCATCTGGGCCGCGCGCTCCAGCTCACCAACATCCTGCGCGACGTGGACGAAGACGCGGAGCGCGGGCGCCTTTACCTGCCGCGAGAAGCCTTGGAGCGCGCGGGGGTCGATCCCGACGGCTCGCCGCCCGCGGACATTCTCGCCCAGCCGCCGGTTTCCGCCGCCTGCAACGAGGTGGCGGCGCGCGCCATGCAGCATTATCTGCAGGCAAGCCGCATCATGCGCGATTGCCCCCGCGCCGCCGTCCGGGCGCCGCGCCTCATGAAGGCGGCCTACAGCGACATCCTGAACCGCTTGGTCGCCCGCGGCTGGGCTGCTCCGCGCGCGCCGGTCAGGGTCAACAAGCTGCGGTTGCTCGGCGCCGTGCTGCGCTACGGAATCGTTTGATGGCCGGGACGGTCCATATTGTGGGGGCGGGGCTGGCGGGCCTGGCTGCCGCCGTCGAGCTGGCGGAGCAGGGCCGGCGGGTCGTCGTCCACGAGGCGGCGAAATTCGCCGGCGGCCGCTGCCGGTCCTACTACGACGCCCAGATCGGCATGACGATCGACAACGGAAATCACCTGCTCCTGTCGGGCAATCGCTCCGCTTTCGATTTTCTTCGCCGCGTCGGCGGGCTCGATGCGCTGACCGGGACGAGCGAGGCCGAGTTCCCCTTCGCCGACCTGGCGACAGGCGAGCGCTGGACGCTTCGCCCCAATTCCGGGCGGCTGCCCTGGTGGATCCTTGATTCTCGCCGCCGCGTGCCGGGGAGCCGCGCGCCGGATTACCTCGCGCCCATCTCCGTTCTCCGCGCGTCGGCCCCCGCCACCGTCGGCGACGTCATGCCCTGCCATGGCCCGCTTTACGATCGCCTGTGGCGGCCGGTGCTCCTCGCGGCCTTGAACACTGAGCCGTGCGACGCGGATGCGCGGCTCGCGGCGCAGATTCTCCGCGAGACTTTCGGCGCGGGCGGGCAGGCCTGCCGGCCGTTCATTGCGGCGGGGGGGCTCTCGGCGGCCTTCGTCGAGCCGGCTCTGCGCCACCTGGACGCGCGCGGAGCGGACATCCGCTTCGGCCGCCCGCTCCGCGGGATCCAGCTCGGCCAAACCCGCGCCGAAGCGCTCGAATTCGGCGAAGCGAGGATTGAGCTCGAGCCCGAGGACGCCGTCATCCTGGCCGTTCCGGCCCAGGTGGCGTGGGCCCTCGTGCCGGGGCTTTCCGTGCCCGACAGGTTCCACGCGATCGTCAACGCGCATTTCCGCATCGCGCCGCCGCCCGGGCAGCCGCTCTTTCTCGGCGTGATCAACGGGGTGACGGAGTGGCTGTTCGCTTATCCGGACCGGCTGTCCGTGACGATCAGCTGCGCCGACCGGCTGGTCGACGAGCCGCGGGCCGAGCTCGCCGCGGCGATCTGGCGCGAAGTTGCGAGCCTCACCGGGCTTGCGCCCGAACTGCCGCGCTGGCAGATCGTCCGGGAACGCCGGGCCACCTTCGCGGCGACGCCCGCCCAAGAGGCGCGGCGGCCGGAAACCCGGACCAGCACCGCTAACCTATTCCTCGCGGGCGACTGGACCCGGACCGGCCTTCCCTCCACCATCGAGGGATCGATCCGCTCGGGCTTGAACGCGGCCACGGCGCTGTCGCGCTCGGCGGACGCTCCGCGGCAGTCCCGCGCCGCGGCTTGAGAGAACGGAATGTCCTTGGCGCTGAGTGAACGACTGACCGAACGGAGCGCCGGCGGGGGGGCTCGGCTCGATGACATCGAGAAGCGGATCGAAGCAGCCACCCGCGCGCTCCTCGACGAGCGCCGGGCCGACGGGCACTGGTGCTTCGAGCTGGAGGCCGACGCCACCATCCCCGCCGAATATGTGCTGCTCCGACACTTCCGCGGCGAGCCGGACGACCTCGCGCTGGAAGCCAAGATCGCCCGCTATCTCCGCCGCGTCCAAGGCGGGCATGGCGGGTGGCCGCTGTTCCATGACGGCGACTTCAACATGAGCGCCAGCGTAAAAGCCTATTTCGCGCTGAAGATGATCGGCGACTCGACCGATGCGCCGCATATGCGCCGCGCGCGGGACGCGATCCTTGCGCACGGCGGCGCGGCGAAGAGCAATGTTTTCACCCGCCTGCTCCTGGCGCTCTACGGCGAGGTCCCGTGGCGGGCCGTGCCGACCATGCCGGTCGAGATCATGCTCCTGCCGAGGTGGTTCCCCTTCCACCTCTCCAAGATCTCCTATTGGGCGCGCACCGTCATCGTGCCGCTGCTCGTGCTCCAGGCGCTGAAGCCGCGGGCGAAGAACACGCGCGGCGTCCGCATCGGCGAGCTGTTCACCACGCCGCCTGATAAGGTGCGGGATTGGCCGAAGGGAGCGCACCAGACCCGGCCCTGGGCGCAGATCTTCGGTGGCATCGACATCGTGCTGAAGCGCGTCGAGCCGTTCTTCCCGACCCGCGCCCGCAAGCGCGCCATCGAATCGGCCGTGGCCTTTGTCGACGAACGGCTGAACGGCCGCGACGGGCTCGGCGCGATCTACCCGGCCATGGCCAACGCGGTCCTCATGTACGACGTGCTCGGCTATTCGCCGGACGAGCCGCGCCTCAAGGCCGCCCGCGCCGCGATCGACG
>JACCSN010000887.1 GCA_013812985.1 Hyphomicrobiales bacterium
GAGCAATCCCTTGTCGATCGCCTTGATGTAACTCTTGAGCACGTCCTTGGTGTCGACCCTGCCCGGCAGTTCGTCATGCATCGCCTGGAGCGTCTCGAAGGCGAGATAGGGGTTGATCGCCTCCGCGCCGTAGCCGGCGAGCAGGCAGAACTGGTGCACCTCGCGCGGCTCGCCGGTCTCCACGACGAGGCCGACGGAGGTCCTGAGCCCCTTGCGGATCAGGTGGTTGTGGACGGCGGCCGTGGCGAGCAGAGCGGGAATGGCGACCCGCACCGCGCTGATCAGCCGGTCCGACAGGATGATGATGTTGTAGCCGTCCAGCACGGCGCGCTCGGCGCGTTCGCAAAGACGCGCGACCGCCATCTCCATGCCCTCGACGCCGCGTTCAATCGCATAGGTGATGTCGAGCGTCTGGGTCTGGAAGGCGTTGTCGGCGATGTCGCCGATGGCGCGTATTTTTTCCAGATCGGCATTGGTGAGGATCGGCTGGCGGACTTCCAGGCGCTTGCGCTCCGAAAGACCCTTCAGGTCGAAGAGGTTCGGCCGCGGCCCGATGAAGGAGACGAGGCTCATGACGATCTCCTCGCGGATCGGATCGATCGGCGGGTTCGTCACCTGGGCGAAATTCTGCTTGAAATAGCTGTAGAGGAGCTTCGGCTTGCGCGAGAGCACGGCGACGGGCGTGTCGGTGCCCATGGAGCCGACAGCCTCCTGGCCGGTGACGGCCATCGGCGCCATGAGGAGCTTCAGGTCCTCCTGGGTATAGCCAAAAGCCTGTTGGCGATCGAGGAGCGAGGCGTTGGTGCCGGGCGCGCGCGAGCCGACCTTTGGCAGGTCCTCCAGCACGATCTGGGTGCGAGCGAGCCATTTGCGGTAGGGGTTGGCCGTGGCGAGCCGCTGCTTCAGCTCGTCGTCGGATACGATGCGGCCTTCCTCCAGGTCGATGAGCAGCATCTTGCCGGGCTGCAGCCGCCACTTGGTGACGATCTTCTCCTCCGGCACCGGCAGCACGCCGACCTCCGAGGCCATGATCACCATGTCGTCGTCGGTGACGACGTAGCGGGCCGGCCTGAGGCCGTTACGGTCGAGCGTGGCGCCGATCTGGCGGCCGTCGGAGAAGGCGATGGAGGCCGGCCCGTCCCACGGCTCCATGATGGCAGCGTGGTACTCGTAGAAGGCGCGCCGGTCCTCATCCATCAGCGGATTGCCGGCCCAGGCTTCCGGGATCAGCGTCATCGCCGCGTGGGCAAGCTCGTAGCCGCCCTGCACCAGGAATTCGAGCGCGTTGTCGAAGCAGGCGGTGTCGGACTGGCCTTCGTAGGAAATCGGCCAGAGCTTCTCGATTTCGTCGCCGAATGCGGGCGACGAGACGGAGGCTTGACGCGCCGCCATCCAGTTGACGTTGCCGCGCAGCGTGTTGATCTCACCATTGTGGGCAACCATCCGGTAGGGATGGGCGAGCTTCCACGACGGAAAAGTGTTCGTCGAGAAGCGCTGGTGGATGAGCGCCAGCGCGGAGGCGAAGCGCGGATCGTGGAGGTCGCGGTAATAGGCGCCGAGCTGGTAGGCGAGGAACATGCCCTTGTAGACCAGCGTCCGGCAAGACAGGGAGACGATGTAAAAGCCCTGGTCTTCGCCCTTGGCCGCCTCGTAGATCGTGTTTGAGATCACCTTGCGCAGGATGAAGAGCCGCCGCTCGAAACTGTCGCCAGGCTCCGTTCCCGCCCCTCGTCCGATGAAGACCTGGCGGTGCGCTGGCTCGCTCGCCCGGATCGACTCGGCCTGGGAAAGACTGGAATTGTCGACCGGCACGGAGCGCCAGCCGAGCAGGACCTGGCCCTCGGCGGCGACAACGCGCTCGACGATGGCTTCCAGATGACGCCGCAGCGCCTCGTCTTGCGGCATGAAGATATAGCCGACGCCGTAGTCGCCGGCGTCCGGCAGGTAGAAGCCGAGCTCGGCGCATTCGGCCTTAAGGAAATCGTGCGGGATCTGCACCAGGATGCCGGCCCCGTCGCCGACCAGCGGGTCGGCCCCGACGGCGCCGCGATGCGTCAGGTTGTCGAGAATCTGCAGGGCGTTCTGAATAACGAGATGTGACTTGCGGCCCTTCATGTCGGCGATGAAGCCGACGCCGCAGGAAACGTGATCATTGCCCCGGTTATAGAGGCC
>JACCSN010000904.1 GCA_013812985.1 Hyphomicrobiales bacterium
TGCCTCGTGCAGGTGTCATGCTGCGTTAGCGAGCGAAAGGGGTGGACCTGCGGGCCGCCCGCGAGGCCGATGCTGTCAGGTCGTGACGGGAGGGGAGCGAGCCGTGGGCGCGTCGGGGGCGACCGACGTCTGGGCGAGCGGGGACGCCTACGAACCCTACGTTGGGCGCTGGAGCCGCGTGGTGGCGCGCGAGTTCCTGGCCTGGCTCGCCGTGCCGCCCGGCGGTCGCTGGCTCGACCTCGGCTGTGGAACCGGGGCCCTCAGCGCGGTTATCCTGGAGGTGGCATCCCCGGCGGACGTCGTGGGCATCGACTCTTCAGTCGAGTATGTCGCCTACGCCCGGACGCATGTGCGGGACCCCCGTGCCCGCTTCGCGGTCGGCGACGCCCGAGCCCTCCCCTTCCCCTCGGCGACGTTCGACGTGGTGGTGGCGGGGCTGGTCCTGAACTTCGTGCCCGATCCGGTCGCGGCGATGGCGGAGATGGTGCGCGCAGCGCGGGCCGGCGGCGTGGTGGGAGCCTTCGTCTGGGACTACGCCGGCGGGATGGAGCTGATGCGCCGGTTCTGGGATGCGGCGGTGGCGCTCGACGCGGCGGCGCGCGAGCTGGACGAGGGCCCGCGCTTCGCCGCCGTCTGCCATCCCGACGCACTGGCTGACCTCTTCCGCGACGCCGGGCTGCGCGGGGTCAAGACGCGTGCCGTGGACGTGCCGACGGTATTCCGCGACTTCGACGACTACTGGACACCGTTCCTCGGTGGACAAGGTCCCGCGCCGGGCTACGCGGCAACCCTGAGCCCGGAACGCCGGACCGCCCTGCGCGAGCGCATCCGCGCCGGCCTGCCCGTTGCCGCTGACGGTTCGATTCCCCTCGCCGCGCGAGCCTGGACGGTCCGCGGCGAGCGGTAGCCGGGCGATCGCGGGGATGTCGCCCTGCGCGCAGTATGGCGGCCCGGGCGGTCGCCGAAGAGTTGTGTGGAGTGCTGAAAGACCTCTCTGCCGCCGACTGGGCGCTCGAGCAGGTGGACGCCGTGCGGGAGCAACCCGCGAAGCGTCTCGCGCTGCTTGCACGGACGTATCACGGTCCGACGGGACGGGCTCCTCACCACCTGCCGTTCCGCCGGGCGGCCATGGCGTTCATGCGCTGGCAACTGGCTCGGGGCGTGCTTGCACCACGGCACGCCGGGCCGGCGGGCAGCCCATGGTGGCGGGCGGCAAATGAGCGCTTGTTGCGTGATGGCTGTGAGGCCGTTGCCCGCAGCGGCGGTCGGGGTGGTGCTCCGTCATCCCCGGTGATCCAGCTCTGGATGGCCTTTATTGCCGCTCCAAGCCGACGGAC
Organism: Hyphomicrobiales bacterium; assembly: GCA_013812985.1. Next base: position 1,338 of record JACCSN010000904.1, read on the forward strand.
CTGGTACCGGGCGCACAACGCCGGCATTGTTGCTGCCTACCTGGAGAACCGTGACCTTGCCGAGCTAGAAAACGCGGCGGAGCGCTTCTTTCTCAACGTGGTGCTGGTGCGGGTGCTGTATGCGCATGCGCTGGTTGCCGCGCCCCGCCTGGCCCTTGGGCCGCTGGCCGGACTCGGCCCGGTGCTGGGCGATCCCCGGCTGGCCATGACCGGAATCTTCCTGTCCCTCGCGCGCATCGTGCCGGATCGCTACCCGCTGACGCGGGACATTCACGAGTACATCGCCGAGGAGAACGCGTTCGGCCGGATGCTGGATTACGGGATCATCCAGCCACGATTGCAGCGCCTCTACGAATGGTCTGCGAAGGAGCTAGGCGAACCCGGAGTGCTCGGCTTGGTGCGTGAAGGAAGCCCGGTGTACGCATGGCCGTTCGAGAACCGGGAGGTCTGGGCACCGGCGCGGCCACCACGAACCGTCCGTGCACTTCGGCGCATCCTCCCGGTCCGCTGACGAAGCTGTTCGATTGCGGGCACGCGGGGTTTCCACCCCCCCGAGCGTGATCAGTGGGAGCCGCCCTCGAGGATGTCGTGATACTCCACCACCCGAAACAGCGCATGCACGGCCCCCGTGTTCGCGCAGGACGGTTTTTCAACACGCTGGGTTGATCTCCGACATCGACGAGTCGGCTACCTCAAGGTTTCTTGGGCATCGGCCAAGGCGGACGATAACAGCGTTCGGGAGCAGACAAGTCTGGAAATGACTGGGCTGCGGGATGGATGCTCCAAATCGGCTCCCAGATCGCACGCATGTCCAAGCCCTCCATCTCGTCAAATTCCAGACCCGGCAGTTGGGCGGACGGGTCCTGGATCAGGAAGGAGGCGCGTTCCCGCAAGAGATCCCCGACGCGCTGACTTGGGGGCCAATAGATCTGCCGGTAGAGATCTCGGATGCGGGGAAGTCGAAATCGACCAACGGTCAAGCGGGAGCCCGGAAGCGTTCGCAGATGGCTCGCAAGGTCCGCTTCCGTTCGCACTGTCGTCACCGGAAGTGTCCCTTCCGGAACCCCGAAGTCGGTGGCGATCCGCCAACGCTCAAGCTCTCCTGTCACGCCATGGGTCAGCGCAACCGACTCGTTCCGGCCCGGAAAGCTGACGATCAAGCCAAGAACCTCCACCGTGATCGTCGCCTCGACGCTCACCCGTTGGCCTCTGATGAGACAGCTCCAGTCGCTCGGCGCGGTGCACCTCGTCCGCCGCCATCGGGAGCGTCCGCCTAGGAGCATGGGAGAAGATGTCCAAGCAAGGGCCGAACAGGTCGCGCGGGGCATAGCGGCGTTGGGGCGCGGTTTCGTCCAGCAGCGTCAGAGAGGGCGCCGCAAACGCCCATGCATCCTCGGCCAGATCGGTCGCGTACGATCGGCGTGACGGGTGCGCCTCCAGGCGACGCGGCGTACCGCATGGACGCGTACCTAACACGCTCTAGTCGATTGCGGTGGGCTCGGCCGGTGTGTCCCAGGCGAAGAGCACCGCCGCGCGGGCGGGGATCTCAAGCTGACGCGCCGCGCCACGACCTTTCATGCCGGGTCGTCCGCCCTGCCCACCGTAGCGGTGGGCGGCGGTCGAGAGGAGCAGCTCCGCTCCGCCGCGTGGCATCCTCGCCAAGGCGGGGTCGGCGGCGTCGATGCCGAGCGAGGGTCCAAAGTTGGCGATCAGCAGGCGATGTTGCTCGCCCCGCCACCGATGGACGGCCAGGGTCTCGGCGCCGATCACCTCCGCCCGCAATCGGAAACGATCGGGCGCGGCGATGACG
>JACCSN010000907.1 GCA_013812985.1 Hyphomicrobiales bacterium
CCCACAAAATAGGCGACGAGGGTCAGCAACAGGATGGCGAGGAAGAAATAAACGATCAAAGCTGCCTCCCGAAGCGCCGGCGAGATTCAAGGTCCGGCAGCTCGCGACCCGGGTAGTGGGCGATCGCAGGAGGGGACGCCACCATGCGGCGGCGCCCCCTCAGTCCCCTATCAGCTGGCCGGCGCATCCATGGCCGTGGAGGCGGTCACCGCCTCGCGCACCGTGTTGCGCTCGTCCTCGGAGAGCGGGATCAGGCCGCGCTCGGACAGATAGCCACCCTCGCCGAACGACTCGTCGGACACGTATTCGGTGACGAACTCGTCAAGACCTTCGATGACGCCGCGATGCGCGTTCTTGACGTAGATGTAGAGCGGACGGGAGACCTTGTAGCTGCCGTCGGCGATCGTCTCGGTGCTCGGCGCCACGCCGTCGACGGAAACCGCCTTCAGCGTGTCCTGGTTCTCGTAGAGGAACGAATAGCCGAAGATGCCAAGCGCGTTCGCGTCCGAGTTCAGGCGCTGGACGATCAGGTTGTCGTTCTCGCCGGCTTCGACGAACGGGCCGTCCTGGCGCATGCGCGCGCAAACCTCATCCTTGTGGTCGCCTTCAAGCGCGGCGATCGCCGGAAATTCCTCGCAGCCTTCCGCCATCACGAGCTCGACGAACGCATCGCGCGTGCCGGATGTCGGGGGCGGGCCGAAGACGGTGATGGCCGTTTCGGGGAGCGACGGGTCGATGTCCGACCAGTTCTTGTTGGGGTTGGCGACGACCTGGCCGTCGACCTCGACCTCCGACGCCAGCGCCTGGAAAATCTGCGCCTTGGTAAGATTCATGTCGGGCGCGCTCTGGGCCTGCGCGATGGACAGGCCATCGTAGCCCAGCAGCACCTCGGTCACGCTGTCGACGCCGTTCTGCATGCAGAGCTCGTGCTCGCTCTTCTTCATCGCGCGCGACGCGCCGGTGATGTCCGGGTGGTCGGGACCGACGCCGCCGCAGAAGATCTGCATGCCGCCGCCGGTTCCCGTCGATTCGACGACCGGCGCCGGATTGCCGGTCGAGGCCGCGTATTGCTCGGCGACGGCTTGGGTGTAGGGGAAGACGGTCGACGAGCCGACGATGCGGATCTGATCGCGCGAGCCTTGCGCGGCCGCCACGCCGGCCATGCCGGCCGCGGCGATGGCCAGCGCCGCGGCGCTGGAGAGAAATCTGCTGGTCACGGGAAACTCCCTGTTTTGGTCTAGATGCGAGGCTCTGCCCCGCAGGCGGACTCCTAGAGGCCGCGCCTGATCGTTGTATGACACCTGCGTGACATCTGAATGACAATCCAAGTGGCTCGATTTTCTGGGATTTTGCGTCCCGCGAAGCCCTGGTCATTCCACGAGGGGCAAGCTCACGGTAAAACGGGCGCCCTCGCCCGGGCGGCTCCTCACCTCCAGCCGGCCCTGATGACGGGTGAGGATGTGCTTGACGATCGCCAGGCCGAGTCCGGTTCCTTTCATCGCCCGGCTCGCCCCGACATCGGCGCGGTAGAAGCGTTCGGTCAGGCGCGGCAAATGCTCGGCCGGTATGCCCGGGCCGTAATCCTGGACGTGGACGGCCAGTTCCGGCCGGTCATCGGGCCGCCGATCGAAGCGCACATCGACCTTTCCTCCCGAAGCGCCATAGCGGATGGCGTTCTCGATCAGGTTCTGAAACACCTGGATCAGTTCGTCGCGCTCGCCGACCACCGCCACGACGGCGTCCGGCGCCTCGATCGTGATCGCCACGCCGTGCTCGCGCGCCAAGGACCCGAGCGCGTCCCCCACATGGCGCAGGACCTCGACCATGTCGGCCCGGTCGGTCGGACGCCGGTGAACCCGCATCTCCGCCCGGCTGAGCGACAGGAGATCGTCGATCAGCCTGCGCATTCGCCGCGCCTGCTCCAGCATGATCCTCAGGAACTTCTCGGAGGCTTGCGGATCGTTGCGGGCGGGACCCATCAAGGTCTCGATGAAGCCGGTGAGCGAGGCGAGCGGCGTCCGGAGCTCATGGCTGGCGTTAGCGACAAAATCGGCGCGCATGCGGGCGATCGCCAGCCGGTCCGATACGTCGTCGAAGGTGACGAGGATGAAATTCCCCGCGCCGGAAAGGGTGAGCGGGCTGAACGTCACGGAATAGATGCTCGTCGTCTCGCCCGGTTCATGGAATTCGAGCGTGCGCGCCCTGCCCGCCTGGGATTCCTGCAGCGCCTCGGCGATTTCCGGCCAGCGGAACGTCAGGGTGAACGAATCGCCCCGCCGCGTCGCCGGGAAAAGCCGGGCGGCGCGGGCATTGACGAAACGCACGGTCGCGGCGGAGTCCAGCACGAAGGCAGCCTGCGGAAAGGCGTCTACGGCGGCTGTCATTCCGGCTTCCGGCCATGACGGGGCGCGGCCCAGAGCAGCCTCCGCGGCGCGGCGCGCGGCGGGCCGGCGCGGAACGAAGGCGGCGACAAGCACGACCGCGAGAGCGGCCGCTGCCGAATAGGCGGCCGGGACGTCCCAGACGGCGCTCCCCGCCAGCAAGGCTGCAACTGCGGCGATCAAGACATAGCGGGCCGCATGGACACGCTCGATCGGAGAGGCCGGGTCTGGATCATTGTCGCTTGACGAGCCGCCCGGCGCGTTCACCATGGAAATCCCGCTGCGCTGCACCGGCGCGCACGGCGCAAGGGCAGCTTCGCCGCCTGCCTGAGCACCGATACGGAAGATAAGACCATGGACCGCCGCCCGCCTCCATCCACCGAGTTCGATCTCGACGCCCCGAAGCTGCCAGCCGCGATCAAGAAGGCGGCGCTCGCCTCCGGGGGTTACCCTTATTCGGAGAACCTCGACAAGGATGTGTATGAAGACGAGCTGCGGCGCCTGCAGATCGAGCTTGTCAAGCTGCTCGGCTGGCAAGGGGACACCGGCGCCCGCGCCGTCCTCCTCTTCGAGGGGCGCGACGCGGCCGGCAAGGGCGGGACGATCAAGGCCATCCGCGAGCACCTCAATCCCCGTCACGCCCGCATCGTGGCGCTGGCCAAACCGTCCGACCGGGAGGCGGGCCAGTGGTATTTCCAGCGCTATGCCGCGGAGATGCCGGCGGCGGGCGAGATGGTGCTCTTCGACCGCTCCTGGCACAATCGCGGCGTGGTGGAGCCGGTCATGGGCTTCTGCACGCCGGAAGAGGCCGAGCGGTTTCTCGCCGAAGCGCCGGACTTCGAGCGGATGCTCGTCCGCGACGGCATCCGCCTGTTCAAGTTCTGGCTGACGATCGGCCGCGAGATGCAGCTGAAGCGCTTCCACGACCGCCGCCACGACCCGCTCAAAGCCTGGAAGATCTCGCCGGTCGACATCGCGGCGATCGCCAAATGGGACGAGTTCACCGCCGCGCGCGACCGCATGATCGCGGCAACCCATACGGAGCACGCGCCGTGGGTCGTTGTGCGGTCCAACGACAAGAAGCGCGCGCATCTGGCGCTTATCCGGCACGTTCTGCGCAGTATCGACTACGCAGGGCGGGATCTGAGGGCGATCGGCACCGTGGACGTGAGAATTCTGGGGCTAGGGCCGGCGGCCCTTAGCAACAACGCTACTTCAACCCGACTTGATCCTCGATAAGTGGATCCAGATATGCTCTCCTGCTGCTACACAAGTCTCGACTTGGAGACAGCGACCGAAGCTATGGAAGAATGACTGCGGCCGTCTATCCGCAACATCAGGAAGGTACTGAAATGAAGGCTGGTCCTACGCAGGCTGGGATGCCCCGCAATGGGTCACCGCAGGAACAAGAGCCGCCAAGGGACGAACCTGCTCCGGAAGCATTCGAATAT
>JACCSN010000913.1 GCA_013812985.1 Hyphomicrobiales bacterium
GTTCGGCGTGCTCATCGGCATCAACATGCAGACGAGCTTCATGCATCCGCCGTTCGGATTTGCGCTGTTCTACCTCCGCTCGGTGGCGCCGCGCGGCAGCTACATCGATAAGGTCACAGGGCAGCGCCTGGAGGGCGTCACTACCGGGCAGATTTATTGGGGAGCGGTTCCTTTCGTCTGCATCCAGGTGATTATGATCGGGCTGACCATCGCGTTTCCGCAAATGGTGATGCACTACAAGAGCGGCCTCAAGGAGTTCGACATCGACACGATCCGTATCGAATTGCCGCCCCTGGTGACGGCGCCTTCCGGCGGCGCGCCGGGCAGCGGCTTGACCCTTCCCGGCAGCGGCCTCGACTTCGGCGCTCCCCCGTCGTTCGGCGCACCACCGCCTGCGACCTCGCCTTCGCCGCCGACAGCGCCCGACGCCAGTCAAGCCGCACCGCAGCCGGGCGCCGGCACGCTGCCTTCCGGGGGTCTAGGCTTGCCGCCGCCGCAGTTCGGGGCACAGCCGCAGCCGTCCGGCTCGCTTCCGCCCGGCGGCCTGGGTTTGCCTCCACCCGAAATTACTTCCCCGCCTACGGCTCCGCCGGGCGGCCAATAGGCCTCCGACCGGGTCGGCACAAAAAAGCCCCGGACGCGCCGGGGCTTTGATCAAGGCGGGTCCGCGTCAAATGCGATTGTTGCGCTGCAGGATCATCATGAAGGTGTCAAAGTTGTATTCCGACAGCTGCATCCAGAGGTACGAGTCCTTGCGGAATGCCGCCATGGCGTCGAAGGTCTTGGCGAAGGTCGGGTTCTGCGCCTTCAGCTCCGTATAGGTCTCCTCGGCGGCGTTGTAGCAGGCCTCCATGACCTCCTGGCTGAACGGACGCAGCTGTGCCCCCTGGCCCACAAGCTTCTTGAGCGCTTCCGGGTTCTTCCAGTCGTAGTCCGCCATCATCTTGACGTTGGCCATGGCGGCCGCCGCCTCGGCGATGGCCTTGTATGTCGGCGTCAGTTCGTTCCACTTGTCCAAGTTGAACAGAACGTGGAGCGTCGGCCCGCCTTCCCACCAGCCGGGATAATAGTAATACTGGGCGACCTTGTAGAAGCCGAGCTTCTCATCGTCATAAGGCCCGACCCACTCGGCGGCGTCGATAGTGCCCTTCTCCAGCGCCGGATAGATGTCCCCGCCGGCGATCTGCTGCGGCACGACGCCGATCTTCTCGATGATCTTACCGCCCATGCCGCCGATACGCATCTTCAGGCCTTGCATGTCCGCGACGGTGGGAATCTCCTTGCGGAACCAGCCGCCCATCTGCACGCCGGTGTTGCCGGCGGGCAGCCCGTAGAGCGACTGCGTCGCGTAGAACTCGTTCAGGAGTTCGGTGCCGCCGCCGGTATAGAGCCAGGCGTTCATCTGGCGATTGTTGAGGCCGAACGGGACCGCCGTGGCCAACGCATAGGTCGGGTCCTTGCCCCAATAATAATAGCTTGCGGTGTGACAGAGCTCGACGGTGCCGGCCGAAGCGGCGTCGGCCGCCTGCAGGCCCGGCACGATCTCGCCGGCGGCAAAGTTCTGGATCGTCCAGTTCCCATCGGTCGCTTCCGACACGTATCTGGCGAACGTCTCCGCTCCGCCGTAGATCGTGTCGAGCGCCTTGGGGAACGACGAGGTGCAGCGCCAGGTCAGCTTCGGCATCGTTTGGGCGATGGCGGGCATCGCCAGTGTGGCCGAACCGGCAAGACCGAGTCCGGCGGCTTTCAGAACGTCGCGGCGTTTCATAATCAGTCCCTCCCTGTTGGACCTGGCACAAATCAGACCGAATGATCAGCTCCAGCAAGGCCGGCAATCTCTGTCGCCTGAGACTTGGGTCGCGCGAAGGCTGGACCGAACATTGACCTCAATCGGTTCTACGACGGTGCCGTCGCGAAGGTGGTTGGAATTCAAGGTGGCGTAGTCTCCGGGGTGTTCAACCCTGCTGATTCCGGCGTTGGAGCGCCGGACTGGAGACCACGCCATGCGAAGAATACCACGACGGATCGAGCTGGTGAGGCCGAAGATTTCCTTTTCGACAGCTGGTTCGATCCGATCGAGGACGGGCTGCGAGCGGCGAAGGCCCGATGGAATTCGTTCAACGCGTGCGGCTGCGCCTCGCCGCCC
>JACCSN010000937.1 GCA_013812985.1 Hyphomicrobiales bacterium
CCCATAAGGCGCGCATCCTCATCATGGACGAGCCGACGGCGGCGCTTACCGAGCACGATGTCGAGCGGCTGTTCCGGATCGTGAAGCTCCTGCGGCAGCGCGGCGTCGGCGTCGTCTACATCAGCCATCGGCTGGAGGAGGTGTTCCTGCTGGCCGACCGCGTCACCGTGCTTCGGGACGGCGAGTTCGTGGCGACGAAGCCGGTCAGCGAAACAGACCATAGCGATCTGGTGCAGATGATGGTCGGGCGGCGGATCGAGGCGCTGTTCCCGAAGGTCGACGCCAAGCTCGGTGATATCGTGCTGGAACTGGAGAACATCGTCCGGGCGCCAAGCACCAGGGGGATCAGCCTGAAGCTCAGGGCCGGCGAGATCCTCGGCATTGCCGGCCTGGTCGGCTCCGGGCGGAGCGAGCTGGCGGAGGTCATCTTCGGCATGACGCCGGCGGAAAGCGGCACGATCCGCCGTGACGGCAAGCCGGTAGCGATCAACAGCCCCTCGGCGGCCAAGCATCTCGGTATCGCCTATGTGCCCGAGGATCGCGGCCGGCAGGGGCTGGTGAGGCCCATGCCGATCGTCCAGAACGTATCGCTGGCAAGCCTTTCGCGCGTTGCGCGGAGTTCGTTCATCGACCGGCGCGCGGAAGCCGATCTCGCCCGCCGCAGCGTCGATCAGTTTCAAATCCGCGCCAGCGGCATCGGCCAGGTCGTCGGGAAGCTGTCGGGCGGCAACCAGCAGAAGGTAGGGCTTTCCAAATGGCTGGCGACCGAGCCGCGCATCCTCATCATGGACGAGCCGACGCGTGGCATCGATGTCGGCGCCAAGGCGGAAATCCATCGGCTGATGGGAGAGTTCGCGCGGAGGGGCATGGCCATCCTGATGATCTCCTCGGAGCTGCCGGAGGTGCTCGGCATGAGCGACCGGGTGCTGGTCATGCGCGCCGGGCGGATCGTCGCGGAGTTCGACCGGGCGGAGGCGACGCAGGCGCGGGTGGCGGCGGCCATGATGAGCGACGCGCCGGTGGCCGAGGCTGCGGCGTGAGGCCTGGGAAAACATGGCGAGACGCCCGCCTCCCCTCTCCCGTGGGGAGAGGGTATCGCCGACGGCGACGGATGAGGGCGTGCGGCTTCTCCCGTCTTGCTCAGCCCCCGATGCGGCACCGCCTCATCCGGCTGCTCCGCAGCCACCTTCTCCCCATGGGAGAAGGGTCGCCCGCGCGGCGGCCAGAACGACACCGCCGCCTAGAACGCATGGCGCTGCATCCGCCGCTGGACCCCGAAGAGGTAGATGAGAACGCCGACAAGGATAATGGCCAGCATCAGCGTCGCCACCGCCGCGCCCATGGTCGGGCTGCCGACCTGGAGCTGGTAGCCGAAGAAGGCGCGGTAGAAGAACGTGCCCAGGATGTCGGTGGCGAAATCCGGCCCGGCCAGCGCGCCCTTGATCGAATAGATCAGGTCGAAGGCGTTGAAATTCGCCACGAACGTCAGGATCGAGACGATGCCGATCGTCGGCAGGATCAAGGGCAGCTTGACGAACCAGAAGATCGAGAACGGGCCGGCGCCGTCGATCGTCGCCTGGTCGATCAAATCGTCCGGGATGTTGAGGAGCGCCGCATAGATCAGCATCATCGGAATGCCGACGAATTGCCAGACCGAGATGAGCGAGACGGTGATAAGGGCGGTGCTCTCCTCGCCGAGATACGGCCCGAACAGCGCGCCGAGGCCGAAGGTTTGCAGCAGCCCTTTGGCCACGCCCCAGAGCGGCGACAGGATCAATTGCCAGATGAAGCCGATGATGACGACGGAGAGCATCGTCGGCAGGAAAATCAGCGTGCGGTAGACGTTGCGCCCCGTCAGCGAGGGCAGGCTGAGGAGCATGGCGAGGCCCAGCCCGATCAGATTCTGCACGAACATGTGGACGAGGAAGAAGACGAAGTTGTTGCGCAGCGCTTTCCAGAACGGCCCGGCCCAGTTCGGGTCCAGGAACAATTTTCGAAAGTTATCGAGTCCGACGAAGCTGAAAGCGCCGGTTCCATCGCTCGTGTAGAGGCTGAGGCGGATCGTGTCGAACAGCGGGTAAATGGAGAACAACGTATAGATGAGCGCGGCGGGCGCGAGGAAGACGAGGACGTGCAGCGGGAAGCCGCGGCGGCCAGGGAGGGTGTCGGCCGACAGACCAACTTCAGTCATCAGCGCAGGCTACGGCTGAGAGCTGGCGATAGTCGGTCGAGAAGTGCGCGCCGTTACCTCCCCCTCGTGGGGAGGTCGAGAGCGGCGGAGCCGCTCCGGGAGGGGTGAACGTAGCGCTCGAAGTTCGCCCCGCCCGGACGCCGCCCTTCGACAAGCTCAGGGCGTCGCTCGACCTCCCCACAAGGGGGAGGTTCCGCGAATCTTCGCCGCCGCCGCGTTGCACAGCTCTTATTGCGCGGTCGGCTTGTACCAGCTCTCCAGCCCGGTTTGCACCTGCTTCGCCGCATCCTCCGGCGTCATCGCGCCGTTCAGCACCTGGGCGCTGACGTTCCACAGCTCGTTCTCCAGGTTCGGCGTGCCGCGCGACAGGATCTGGTAGGAGTTGCGGATCGTGCTCTCGCAGGTCTCCCGCCAGCTGAGGAACTCCTTGGCGATCGGATCCTCGATCTCAACCGGCGTGGAGGAGAGCGGGAAGAATCCGGGGAGCTGGTTCGCATAGATCTTGGCGAAATCCGGCGAGGCGACCCAGGACAGGAAGGTCTTGGCGGCCTCCATGTTCTGCGACGCGGCGTTGATGCCGAGGCCGATATCGGTGTGGTCGCTGATGTAGCAGGTGTCCGTCCCGGCCGGGGTCGGCGGCGGGAAGGCGCCGAGCTCGAAGTCCGCCTGCGCTCGGAAGGTCGGAATATCCCAGGACCCGGCCGGATAGATCGCGGCGCGGCCGAGCGTGAACAGGTTCTGCGTGTCAGGGTATTTCTGCGCCTGGTAGCCCTCGCCCATATAGGGCGCCCATTTGGCCAGCTCCTTGAAGGCGTTCACATAGCTTTCATCGGTAAGCTTGGCGGTGCCGCCGATCAGCGCCTTGCGGCCTTCCTCGCCCTTCCAGTAGTTCGGGCCGATGTTCTGGAAGCCCATCGTCGCGGCTTCCCACTGGTCGGCGGTGCCGAGCGCCAGCGGCGTGTATTCGCCGTGCTCCTTGATCTTGTCGAGGACCTGGTAGAACTCCTCCTGCGTCTTCGGCTCCTGGAGGCCGAGCTCGTCGAAGATGGCCTTGTTGTAGATGAAGCCATGGATCACCGATGCCATCGGCACGCAGAAGGTGGTCGCCGCGTCGTCCGTCTGCCAAGCCGACTTCGCCACGTCGGAGAAGTTCTCCATGCCGGCGAGGTCGTTCAAGGGCGCGAGCTGGCTCTTGTTGAAAAGGTCCAGCGAAGCGTCGAAGGGGCGGCAGGTGATGAGATCGCCCGCCGTGCCGCCGGCGAGCCGGGCGTTCAGCGCCGCGTTGTATTCCGCCGGCGGGTCGGCCTTGAACTCGACATTGATGTCCGGATGGTCCTTCTCGAAGGCCGGGATGATCTGGCTGTTCCAGATGTCGGCGTCGTCGTTCCGCCAGCTCTCGATGGTGATCGTGGTCTGCGCCAAGGCGCCTCCGCTCCAGGAGGTGAAGGCGAATAGTGCGGCGATCGCGGTGGCGCCCCGGCCCATCCGGCCCCGTGCTTCCTGTCTCGACATGTCCGTCTCCCTTTTTGTTGGGGTTCTTCGAGCAAAACCCTGAAGCGCCTACTCTGAACGCGAGCGACGCCCGAGCGCAACCCGCAGATTGCCGCCGGCTTCCGCGAGAATGCGGTCCGCATCCGCCGGATCGGCGCCTTGCACGACCAAGGCGGCCGGCTTGATCCGCCCGCCGCAGGTTTCGAGGGCCTTCG
>JACCSN010000782.1 GCA_013812985.1 Hyphomicrobiales bacterium
GAGTGGCTCCAGAAGCCGAGAGATCTCACAATTGATATGAGAACCAAACCCGCTCTGGCCAGCCATTGCCGGCGCAAGAGGGGTAACGATCGTGACCCCGTGATCGCGCCGGACACGAAGTTCGTAGCTCTCCGAGCCGAACTCGGGCTCTTCGACAACTATCACCGGCATGTCGCGAGCGAACCGCGTGAGAAGATGCTGTGGCCGTTGCCAGACGAATCCCCAGCGAAGGTGCGAAAACGCGACGAGCATTCAATCCCCGGTCATCGGCTGCGTTAGCCGTGATTCCAACAAAATGACGCGCCGCGGCCAATCCGCAGCACGCACTCCGAGTCTGCATAAGCGACACCGGAACGATGTTCCCTATTTCCCTACAAAGCAGAAAACATGCCAGCAACTGAGGCCATTAGCCTCAATCTACGTGATCATTGCTCGACTGTACCTGTATGTCGGGAGCGTGCGGCTCGGAGCAACCGCCCGGGGAAGTCCCTTGACCGACATGCACGCGAAATGGTCCCGCCACGGCATCGGCAATACGGTCAAGGGGGACCTTTGGCGTTCGATCCGCGTAGAGGAGACCGTTCACCTCTTGATACGTGTCAGCGAACTGAGTGTAGCAAAATCCCGCCAGAAGCGGCAGGGCGCGGACCGTCTGCAGGAGACGGGAGAACGTGCGCTCGAGTTCGGCTGGGCTTTCAACCGTGCTGTAGCCCCATGTCCGAGCGCGTCGCTCAGGAGCAGCGATTGCTATTCCACCGAACTCTGTCAGCACAATTGGCTGGCCAGCGGGATCGTGACCGCCGAGGGTCGATAGCCGACCTCCTGGTCGCGCACGCCGCAGCGTGGTCGGAACATCATTCCGACTCCAATATCGCTGGTGAATCTGGACAGGATCAGCATCGTAGTCGTGAATACCAATAATATCGGTCTCGGCGGCTTCCCATCCATCGTTCCCAACCACTGGGCGGGTTGGATCGAGCGCCTTGGTTAGGTGGTACAGCGCCCGAATGAAGTGCTGTTGGGGTAGCGTGCTGGGTAAGTCGGGAACACCCCAGGACTCATTAAAAGGCACCCAGGTCACGACACATGGGTGACTCATATCCCGCAAGACCGCGTCCCTCCACTCGTGCGCAAGACGTTCGATGCTCGGCAGCGTAAAGCGATAGGCGCTCGGCATCTCCTCCCAAACAAGCAGTCCGAGATGATCCGCCCAAAAGAGGTACCGAGGGTCTTCAATCTTCTGGTGCTTCCGCACGCCGTTGAAGCCCATCGCCTTTGCAAGTTCCACATCGCGCCGCAAAGCATTAGTGTCTGGTGCCGTCATTCCGCTTTCAGGCCAGTACCCCTGATCCAACACAAGCCGGAGCTCAAGCGGCCGGCCATTCAGGAGAAACCGATCCCCCTCGATGCCGACGGCGCGCAGAGCCGTGTAGCTGACAACTTCGTCGATAACGTTCCCATCTGGTCCGATGAGACGAAGCATCGCGTTGATGAGGGTGGGAGAATTTGGTGTCCAGAGCAGTTTGTTGCGATAGTCATCGATCCCGGGGTCGGAAAGCGCAATGCGGCGGTGAACCTCACCGGCTACCACCGAGTAGATGTCGTGTGCCAGGGTCCTCACCGACTCCCCAGCCGGGAGCGTAAGGATCACCTCGAGACGGAGATCGTCGCGTCGCTGCCCGGTGATGGCCACTTCGCAGGCGATATCCCAGGACGCGAGGCTCGGCGTCCAACGGAGCGAGTCAATCCAAGAGGCCGGTCGCCGTTCCAGCCAGACCGTCTGCCAGATACCGGTTGTTCTCGGGTACCAGATTGCGTGCGGCAGACGTTCCCAGTCTTGCTTGCCGCGCGGCTTGGCCAAGTCGTGCGGGTCATCCTCCGCGTGGACGATGATCTCGTGCGTTATCCCCGCGCAAAGAAGATCGGTGATGTCGATCGAAAACGGTGTGTATCCGCCCTCGTGAGAACCGGCGTAGCACCCGTCAATCCAGACACGAGCCGCATAGTCGACTGCTCCGAACATGAGAAACAGCCGTTCTCCGTGCTGAGCCGGCCGAATGTCCACGGATCGCCGGTACCAACACGATTGGAAGAAGCCTGGTGCGCCAACTCCGCTCAATCGGGTCTCCGGCGCGAAAGGAACGATGATCGATTGCTGCCAGGAGATCTCCTCCGGAACGGACCAGGCACCGTCGGAATCGAGAGCGAAGTCCCATTGCCCGTCGAGCGCTTCCCAGTCTGGGCGTTGGAGTTGAGGTCGCGGATGAACCGCGGAAACAGTCGTCAAGCACAACCCCTCATACGATGGAGCGCACCGGCCTCGTCACGGCGGGCAAGCTTGCCACAGATATGGCGTGTTCAGAATCGCACATCATGCCGTGGGGATCGGTCAAGACGCCCACCTCTGGCATCCCGAATGTCTCCTTCGACCATCATGACATCGTTAAGCCGGAGACCGGGCTCCTTCCGACCAGCAGTCCGGCAAAGATGATATCGAGTGATCGAGGGTTGAGCCGGTGGAAGAGATTCGGCCGTCTGGGTGATCGTGGTCACATCGAGTCAAGGTGGTGTCGCCCAAGCTGGTCGATCAGTCCTGAGCCATGGCTGATGCGAGCGACAGCCGATGGTCGGGGATTGATCACCAAACGTTCGCGATCAAGCCTAGCTAGGTCCTCCCCGCTCGGAGCGCGGCCTGATCCTGCTGGTAGAGTCCGTGGTCGAGGGCGGTGGCGGCGGTGGCACCCTCATGGGCGGCGGTGACGACTTGGTGGGAGAAGAGGCGGGTGACCTCACCCGCCGCGTAGACTCCAGGAACGCTCGTCTTCGTCTCCGTGTCGACCTTGATGTATCCGGTGCTCGTGAGTTCAACCCCAAGCGAGCGCGCAAGGTCGGTGTTCGGGTCGGCGCTCTGAGCGCTGAACAGGTGGTCCAGCGCGATCTCCCCACCCCCGTTCAGGAGCACGGCTTCAAAATATCCCCGCTTCTTCGCGCGCGCCTCGACAATACGGCCAACAACGAGCCGGATGCCCTGCGCATCAAGCGCCCGGACCGTTGCCTGTGGCAGGCCGAGCGCCCCGCTGTTGGTGACCATCGTGACCTGCTCCGTGAAGCGTTGCAGCTGCATTGCCAGCTCGGCCGCGGACTCGTCGTTGCCCGCGACTAACACGCGCTGGCCCTGCATCTCGTAGCCGTCGCAAACGATGCACCAATGCATCGAGCGACCGATGTACTCCTCGTAGCCGGGGAACTGGACCCACCGATCATTGACCCCAGTTGCAAGGATCACCGCGCGGCCGTGCAGGGTCCCATCTGGCGTACATGCCGCGAAGACCCCATCTTCCTCTGTCAACGACGCGACTTCTTCCTCGTGGAAATGAGCGCTGAAGTGCTCGGCTTGCTGTCGGCCGCGCGCGGTCAGATCATCGATCGAGATGCCCTTAGGGAAGCCAAGGTAGTTATGGTTCGTCTGCCCCCAGTCCGAGCGCCCCGGCCGCGGGCAGTCGAAGACGACGACCGAACGGCAGGCACGAGCCAGGTAAACCGCCGCGGTTATGCCAGCGGGGCCGCCCCCAATGATCAGGGCGTCGTACAGCTCAATGGGGTGATTGATGTCCATCAGGTCGCCCTTCTTCGTCACGCTGCAATCTTGGCAGCCAACACCTGCGCGGAAAATGACTCCCGCGGCGCTTGATCTTCCGTTCAATGATTCTAGGACATTGATCCGAGCTCGCCAGCCCTGGCCATGCCTTCCCGCGTCGATGGCGGCAAGGTGCCGTCACCATGGGCGCTACCAGCGGCAGCGTTCGACTTAGGGCAACGGTTTCCCACCAGTCACGCCAACGACCTCCCCGGCGATATAGCGCGACTCGTCAGAAGCGAGGAAGACGAAGAGCGGGGCGAGTTCCGCCGGCTGGGC
>JACCSN010000960.1 GCA_013812985.1 Hyphomicrobiales bacterium
GCCCCGCCCAACCGGAGCAAATCCGAACCATGAGCGCTTCACGCTTCCCCGATACGGCCAGTTCGGCTATCATCGGGGCAGATGTTGGGAGTCATCTGGGGAATGTCGGGTAAAGAGGATCTGGCAGGCTTGTCACCCGCCTCGATACGCCGCCTTCCTCAGACCGTCATCACCCACATTCCGCCATAGCTCCCTGTATTATGCAGCGACGCTTGGCAGCAGTTCTGTCCGCCGACCTGGTCGGCTTTAGCCTTCTCGTCGCCCATTCCGAGGAGGAGACGCTCCAGCGCCTTTCCGAGCAGCGCCGCTCCATTATCGATCCGCTGCTCGCTCGCCATAACGGGCGTTTGTTCAAGACAATGGGCGACGGGCTGCTGGTCGAATTCGCCAGCGCGCTGGATGCGGTCCGCTACGCCGTGGCCCACCAGAGTTCTATGGCCGAGAGCCAGGCCGAAATCGCACCGACGGAGCGGCTCGTCTGGCGCATGGCCATTCATCTGGGCGACGTCGTCGTCGACGGCGATGACCTCGTTGGCGACGGCGTCAACGTGGCATCGCGCCTTCAGGCTCTCGCGCCGCCCGGCGGCGTGCTCGTTTCGCAGACCATCCGCGACCATCTCCCCGACAGCTTTGCCCTGAAGCCGGCCGGGTCGCCGCACCTCAAGAATATTCCTCGGCCGCTGCAGGTGTTCGAAGTGCTCGGCGGGGGTTCCGTGCCGCCCTCCAGAGGCCGCAGACGCCACTCTTTCGCTGTGCTCCGCCGGCCCACTACGCGCCTCGCCCTCGTCGCCGCCACAGCCGGCCTGATCGGCCTCGGCGTCTGGGCCGGCGGCAGTCTGCTGGGGCTGCCTTGGTTGAGGCCTTTCTTCCTGCAGGGGGCTACCGAGGTCGAGGAGGCGCCGCCGCGCATCCTGGTCACGCCGCTCACGACCGGCAGCGAGGAAAGCCGCGAGGTGCTGCTCGCCGGCGGCTTGACGGATGAGTTGATCGGCGGCCTCAGCAAGTTCTCCGGCCTGCAGGTTTTCGGCCGCAACACGTCGGACAGCCTTGCGGAGGCTGATTTGTCGCCCGCCGAGCTCCTGGACCAGCACGGGATCCGCTACGTCGTGAGCGGGACGCTCCGCATGATCGACGAAACGTTCCGGCTCAATTTCGAGCTTACGGACACGAGCACCGGCGCAACCCGCTGGGCCGAACGCTACGAGGAGAATCTCGGCGGCACGTTCGAGGCGCTCGACACCGTCGTCGCCAAGGTTGTGAGCCAGGTCGCAGCAAAAGTGTCGCGCGCCGAGCTGGACGCGACGCGGCAGCGGCCGCCGGCCAATCTCACCGCCTTCGAGCTGACGCTGCGCGGCCGCCAGCTCTGGCAGCGCCCGAGCCGCGAGAACATCGTCGCTGCGCGCGCGGTTCTGGAGCAGGCGATCAAGGCGGACCCCGCCTTCCCACCGCCGCTCGCGTACCTCGCCTTCACGTACCTCACCGGCTACAACAACAAATGGTCGGACGATTACGAAGATTCGGCTGCTCTCAACCGGATGCTCGATCTTTCCGGTCGCGCCCTCGAGCTGGACCCGGACTTCGCCACTGCCTACGCGGCGCAGGCGATCGCCTACACTTATCTCGGCCGCCACGACGAGGCTGCATCCGCCGCCGCCCGCGCGGTCGAAGCCAATCCCAACGATCCCGATGTTCTGGGCCGCGCCGCGCAGGTCTTGAGCTTTTCCGGCCGGCATGAAGACGCCATCGCCATGCTGGCGAGGGCGATCGAGCTTGACCCTTTTGGCCCGGCGCAATGGTTCAATTTCCTGTCGCGGGCGCATTTCTTCCTCGGCCGCTACGACGCCGCGCTTGCCGCGGCGCGCACCTGCCTCGACCGCGCCAAGCTGCAGCCCTGCCGCGAGACCCTGGCGGCCGCCTTGGCGCTTTCGGGAGAGCTGGACTCTGCAGCGACCGAATGGCGGCAGCTCACCGAGGCGGATTCTGCCATCTCGCCCGAAAAGATGGTCGCCCGCTTGCGTCCGGCCTTCCGCCGCCAGTCGGATCTGGACCGCTTAGTGGAGGCACTGGACAAGGCGGCGGCCCATCGGATCGGCGTGCCGTCTCAACCTGCTCCCTAGGGCCGACCGCCGCGTCTGTTGGGCGTTTCGCGGCCGGATTGGTCCAACTACTAGTCGCGCTGGATCGTTTTGATCGGAGCTTCTGTGCGCCGCCATGAACTACGGAAACGACAAGCAAGGCTTTAGGGCGTAGAGAGGCGCTCATACCAAAGGTCGATCAGCCGACACGCCACCAAAGTGATATCCGGGTTATGTCGTCAAATCCATCGCCATCTATATCTCCGGCAGATGAGACATTTGAGGGGGAAAAGCGACGATCAGTTTTGAATTACAAAGCCGTTAGTAC
>JACCSN010000976.1 GCA_013812985.1 Hyphomicrobiales bacterium
CGTCGAGGCCGACGCCGTTCGCCAGGCGGCCGTCGCGGTTCGGGTAGTTGGCGAGCACGATGGCGACGCGCTTCTCGGCGTTCGAAGCGGCGCGGAGCTTCGCCCATCGGGACGCCAGCTCGGCGACGAAATCGATCCTGTCCGGCTTCGGCTTGTAGCGGACCGGCCGGCATTCGGTGAGCGGATCGAATTCCCCGGCCTCCTTGAACGACACGGCGCGGCTGACGATGCGGCCGTCCACCTCCGGCAGCACCACGTTCATGGTGAGGTCCATCGGCGACAGCCCGCGGCTCGACGCCGCCCATTCCGCTTCCGAGACGCCGGCGAACATCACCTGCAGGACGGGGCGGTCCAAGCGGTCGAGCACCGTGCCGGCGAAAGCCTGGCCCGGCTGGGAGAGCGCGAAGGCGGTCGCATTGAGGACGATCGCCGCGTCCGCATCGGTCAGCGCGGCGTCGACGAAGGCGGCGTCGGCCGTCGCCTTCAGGCTCGAAACGAACATCGGCAACGGCGAGAGGCCGCGTTCGGCCAGGGCGCGGCAGAGAGCGTCGACGGGCTCGGTCTGCCCGGCCTGGGCGAGCGCGCGGTAGAAAACAATGGCGGCGACTGACGAACATTTTCCTTCTCCCCTTGAGGGAGAAGGCGCCCGCGAAGCGGACGGATGAGGAGGAGTTTCACGATCGGCCAGAACCGCGGAACCACAAAGCTCCCCCTCTCCCGAGTGGCTCCGCGACCCACCCTCCCCCTCAAGGGGGGAGGGCTCGCGCGCAGCCGCATGCGTCGGCGTATAAAACCCCGCGCTCGGCAGCGATTCAGGCGGGGCCGGCTCGCCGCTCTCGCCGATCAGGTGCGCGCAATAGCGGAGCGCATTGGCGAGGTTTTGCGACCCGCCTTCGACCAGATAGGACCACAGGCGCCGCGCCTCCGGCGCCGGCACGATCCCCTCCGCCGCGAGCGAGTCGTCCCAGGCCGCATCGCCCGGCATGACGACGAGCCGCGTGCGGTTCGCCCGGCAAAGCCGCACCGTCTCATCAAGGCCGTAGCGCCAGTAGGACGCCCCGCCGAGCAGCCGGATCACTACCAGCCTGGCGTGGGCCAGAACCTGCTCGACATAGAGATCGACCGAATAGGGATGCGCGAGCTGCATCCAATTGGCGAGGCGGACTGAGGGGAATTTTCCGCCAAGCGCGCGGCGCGCCGCGGCCAGTCCGGCGATCTCGGTATCGGCCGCGGACAGGATGACGATGTCGCCGGGCGTTTGCTCGAGGTCGACCGGCTCGGCGGCTCCGGAGAGCGCCCGCGCTTGCCCCTTCAGGAGGTGCATCAGGCCGCCTGCTCCGGCCGGCGTGGGAGAACCCAGCCCCACACCGTGCCGTCCTCGGGATCCTCGACCGGCCCGAGAAGCTGCAAGCCGAGCCGCCGGAGGATGCGCGTCGAAGCGTTCTCTTCCGGCACCAGGCTGCGCGAATTGACATCCCGGAAGGCTCGAAGCGCCTGTCCGGGACCCATAAACGCCGCAGGCGGGACATCTAGGCTCCGTCGCTTTCGCCGATTTCGGCGCCACATGGCGTTTATGGGTCCCGGTCTTGCCGCATGCGCGGCAAACCGGGATGACAATCGGAGATGGAGGAGCGGTCACCCCCTCCCCTAAGGGCCGCCTCAACCGCGTCCCGGTCCAGCCCTTTCAGCCCAATCACCACCAAACCGGGCTGGCGGCCGGCATCCCCGACGAACCAGGTCTCCACGCGCGGCCCGACGGCCTGCACGGCCAGCGGAGCGCCCCGCCCCGCGACCGTCAGCAATCCTTTGATCCGCAGCACGCCATTAACCGCCATGGCTTGCGTCACCCGCCGTTCCGCCTCGGCCCGATCCGGCGCAGCGACCTCGAGCACGAACGTCTCGAAATCGTCGTGCTCGTGCTCCTCGCCGGCCAGCTCGTGGTGGCTCTGGCGGTTGTCGCTGTCGCCTTCGGCGGCCGCCCTCTGGCCGAGCAGGATGTCGGCCGGGATCACGCCGTTGGCGATGGGGATGCTGCGCGCCGCGGGCCGGCGGTCCTCGGCGATCGCCGCTTCGACGCGCGCCAGGCCGGCCGCGTCGACGAGATCGGCCTTGGCGATGAGGATGAGATCGGCGCAGCGGAGCTGGTCCTCGAACAGCTCCTCCACCGGGGCGTCATGCTCCAGCGACAGGTCCTTGGCGCGCTGTTCGGCGAGCTTCGCCTCGTCGGAGGCGACCCGGCCTTCCGCCACCGCTGCCGCGTCGACCACGGTGACGACCCCATCCACGGTGACGCGCTCGCGGACGCTCGGCCAGGAGAAGGCCTTGACCAGCGGCTGCGGCAGCGCCAGCCCGGACGTCTCGATCACGATGTGATCCGGCGCCTCTTCGCGGGCGAGGATCTTCTCCATGGCGGGCAGGAAATCGTCAGCGACGGTGCAGCAGATGCAGCCGTTGGAGAGCTCGATGATGCTGTCCGCGCCGCAAGCAGCGCTGCCGCAATCGGCCAGGACCTGGCCGTCGAAGCCGACATCGCCGAACTCGTTGACGATCAGCGCGATCCGCCGCCCCCCAGCGTTTTCCAGGAGATGGCGGATCAAGGTTGTCTTGCCGGCCCCGAGGAAGCCGGTGACGATGGTTGCCGGGATGCGGCCCCGACCGGCGCTTGGATATTCGGCGCTCATGGCGTCCCTTTCAGGTAAAGCGGCAGGCCGGCGACGATGAAGGCCACCCGGTCGGCGACGGAAGCTAAGGCCTGATTGAGGCGGCCCTGCGCGTCGCGGAAGCGGCGGCCGAGCGCATTGTCCGGCACGAGCCCCAGGCCAACCTCGTTGGAGACCAGGATGATGAGGCCAGGAACGCGGCGAACCGTTTCGCAAAGCGTCGCGCAGCGCGCCTCGCAATCGGCGCCGGCGAGCATCAGATTGGAGAGCCACAGAGTGAGGCAATCGACCAGCACGGCCCGCTCCGCTGAGGCTTCTTCGACGAGCCTGTCTTCAAGCCGGTCCGCCTCCTCCACCGTGCGCCATTCCGGGCCGCGGCGGGCGCGGTGATGGGCGATCCGCTCCGCCATCTCGCCGTCTCGCGGCTCGGCGGTCGCGATATAGACCGGGCGCAATCCGCTGGCGTCCACGAGCTTCTCCGCGAACGCGCTCTTGCCGGAGCGCGCTCCGCCGAGCACCAGCACCAGACCCGATGTCATTCCGTGCGAGCGAGTCGTTCGTAGAATGCGCCCGAGGCAAAGCCGAGAACCGCCCAAAACATCGCCGTCACCGCCAGCGATGCCGCCGCGAAATGGCCGGCAAGCTCGGCGGGCGCCGTCGAGACGAATTCGTTAGGACGCGGCGCGCCGACAATATGCGGCATGGCGATCAGCACGGCGCCGCCGATCTGGAGATAGATGGTGCGCGTGAGCAGGAGTCCGGCGAGCCCGATCGCCGTGGCCGCCATCGTGGCGAACCACCAGACCTGCCGCGACTCCAGGGCCGCCGCGCCGCTGCCGGGGATCTCCGGCGGCAACCCGAGCGCCGGCGCCAGCGCGACTGCGACGAACCCCGCCATGCCGAAGGCGAGACCGGTCCGCGCTTCGATGCGCACGCCCGCCAGGACCATCGCGCCCAGAAGGGCCAAACCGAAGCCGACGCCGACCAGCGTGGTGGAAAGCGAAGTGTAGAGCGTCCGCTCAAAGCCGTTGTCCGGGTCCCATTCCGCCTCGGGTCCGGCGGTGTTCTCGGCGAGTTCGGCCGGGACCGCGGCGCTTGCGGCGGCCGGCATGTGGCCAGGTGGCCCGGCTGCCGAGCCGCTCTCGTAGGTCTCAGCTTCGATGATGATGGGCGTCGTGGTGACGTGCTGAACGACGGCCGTGAGGAGCCCCGCCGCCAGCCCGGCCGCGGCGGCGCTCAGGATCAGGGTCTTGAGCATATTGCGTCAGTGGCAGGGCAGGCCGAAGGCGTGCCGGGTGTCGTGCGTGGCGTTGTGGATGGCGGACGGCTGCGCGAATGCGGCGCCCCAGATAATCAGCATTCCGATGGCGAGGGCCAGCAGAGCGGGCCAGCGGGAGACAAGCGCGGTAGAAGCGACCGGAACGGCGATAGACTGCATGAGACCTCCTTGCCGTCCCTCCGACGGCGGGGCAAGCATTTACGCCCGGGCTGGTCTCCTGGCTCGCGGGTCGACGCCTGGCCCGCGCCTTCCCGTTTCCGGTGGCTTGTCGCGGGTGGCTCGCCGCTTACAGTTGCGGGGGCAGCCGCGGAATCGGAAGCCCGGTTTGGGTCCCTCCTCACCGCATTCCCATTTGATCCCCAGACGCGTTTCCGCGCCGGCGGGGAACCAGAGCGCGCTCATTATGGGCCAAGCGGCGCTCGGCGCAAGCGCCTTCAGGCGAGCGGCAGGTTTTTTCCCGATTCCGCGCTGCCGTTCTTGGCTCCGTTGCCGTGGGCGGGTCCGCTTGGATTCAGCTTGGCCGCAAGCCGCGGGTAGCGGCGATGGAACCATACGGCGAACCGCCTGCGCCAGCGGCGCACGCGCGGGATATCGATCGAGAGCACCAGGAGCCCGAGCGGGATCATCCACACGCCGAAGATCGGCAGGAAGCTGAACAGCCCGCCGATCATGAGCAGCACGCCGATCAGGATCCGGAGGAGCCGCGAACGCGGGAGGGGCAGCCTGTATCTGCCGATCTTCACCGATTCGCTTGCGCTTGATGTCTCCGCCATATGCTCACTCTGGCAGCGCCTGCTTACAATTCCGTGACGCGCGCGAGGGTCACGCGCCCTCAGATGGCGCGGCGGCCTTGCATTGGCAAGCCGGCCCGAATATATCGGCGAAACGATCCTCGGTAGCTCAGTTGGTAGAGCATTCGACTGTTAATCGAATGGTCGCTGGTTCGAGTCCAGCCCGGGGAGCCA
>JACCSN010000995.1 GCA_013812985.1 Hyphomicrobiales bacterium
CAGAAGATGGAGGCGGTGGGCCAGCTCACCGGCGGCATCGCGCACGACTTCAACAACCTGCTGACCGGCATCACCGGGTCGCTCGACCTCATTCGCCGGCGTCTGGACGCTAACCGCACGGATGGGCTCGACCGCTTCATGGACGCGGCGTCCACGTCGGCCCAGCGCGCCGCGGCGCTCACCCACAGGCTGCTGGCCTTCGCGCGGCGACAGTCGCTGGACACCAAGCCGCAGGACGTCAACGTTCTTGTGGCAGGTTTGGAGGACATGCTGCGGCGGACGCTCGGCGAAGGCGTCAATTTGGAGACCGTGCTGGAATCGGGTCTCTGGCCGGCGCTCACCGATGCAAATCAGCTCGAGAGCGCGCTTCTGAACCTTACGATCAATGCTCGCGACGCCATGCCCAAAGGCGGACAGCTAACCATCGAGACGGCCAACACGCATTTGGACGAGGCCTACGCGCTCCTGACCGAGGATGTATCGCCCGGCGATTATGTCGTGATCTGCGTTTCGGACACAGGGTCGGGCATGCCCGCGGAGGTGATCGCCAAGGCATTCGACCCCTTCTTCACCACCAAGCCCGTCGGCCAAGGCACGGGGCTCGGCCTCTCGATGATCTACGGTTACGTCAAGCAGTCCGGCGGGCATGTGCGCATCTACAGCGAGGTCGGCCAGGGCACGACGGTCAAGCTCTATTTGCGCCGCGCATTGGACGCCGAGGAGCGGCCGCGCGACGAGCCTGCGTCCGACGCGCCGCGGGGGTCGGGTGAGACGGTGCTGGTGGTGGAGGACGACGCGACCGTGCGCCTTCTGGTGACCGAGGTGCTGGAGGATCTCGGCTATCGCTACCTGGAGGCGGCGGATGCGCGCACGGCGCTTCCGCTTCTGCAATCCGAGCGGCCGATCGACCTCCTCGTCACCGACGTGGGCCTGCCGCACATGAACGGGCGTCAGCTCGCCGAGGTCGCCCGCCAGCACCGGCCGGACCTGAAGGTGCTGTTCATCACAGGCTACGCGGAGAACGCCGCGGTTCGCGGCGGCTTCCTCGGCCCCGGGATGGAGATGATGACAAAGCCATTCGCGCTCGACGCGCTCGCGGCCAAGATCCGCGACTTGATCGAGACCTGAGGGCTGTCCGCGATGGAAATGACGGCCACCTCGGCCCGGGAGAGCCGGCGACGCGGGTGAAGAACCGTGTCGCTCGCGGGAGCGGCGATTGACAATCAGGAGCAAACCACGCCTCCATACGCCGCCGACCGGGAGTCGCGGCGGGATGAGTTCAGGATGGCCGGGCGCGTCGGGCGCAATGTCAGCAATCTGCTTGCCGCCGACGCCATTTGAGGCCAGGGCGTGAAAATCACCGCCATCGAGACGATCCGGCTCGACGAATTCGCCAATCTTCTTTGGCTGCGCGTCCATACCGACGCGGGCCTCGTCGGCCTGGGCGAGACGTTCTTCATGGCGAGGACGGTGGAAGCCTATGTCCACGAAGCGATCGCGCCCAAGCTCCTGGGCCGCGACCCCTTGGCCATCGACCGGATTGCAAAGGACCTGACCGGCTACCTCGGTTTCCGTTCGACCGGCGCTGAAGTCAGGGGCAATTCGGCGCTCGACATCGCCCTTTGGGATCTGTTCGGCAAGGTGACCGGGCAGCCGATCGCGCAGCTTCTGGGCGGCTTCTCGCGTGAGCGGATACGCACCTACAATACTTGCGCCGGCACGTCCTACATGCGGACCGACAAGGGCCAGAACACGGCCAATTGGGGTCTCGGCGCGCGGCATCGCTACGATGATCTCGACGCATTCCTGAACCGCGCCGACGAGCTCGCCGCCGACCTCCTGTCGGAGGGGATCACGGCGATGAAGATCTGGCCGTTCGACATCGCCGCGGAGAAAAGCGACGGCCATTATATTTCGGCGGCGGACCTTGAGCGGGCGCTGTCACCCTTCGAGAAAATCCGCCGGGCTGTCGGCGACAGGATCGACATCATGGTCGAGTTCCACTCGCTATGGCAGCTTCTGCCCGCCATGCAGATCGCCAAGGCGCTGGCGCCGTACGGCACCTTCTGGCACGAGGATCCAATCAAGATGGACAGCCTCGCCAGCCTCCGGCGTTACGCCGCCGTCTCGCCGGCGCCGATCTGCGCGTCGGAGACGCTCGGCACGCGCTGGGCGTTTCGCGATCTCCTGGAAACCGATGCGGCCGGCGTGATCATGCTGGACATCTCCTGGTGCGGCGGCCTGTCGGAAGCGCGCAAGATCGCCGCCATGGCCGAGGCCTGGCACCTGCCGGTGGCGCCGCACGACTGCACCGGGCCGGTCGTCCTGTGCGCCTCGACGCATCTGTCGCTGAATGCGCCGAACGCGCTCGTGCAGGAGAGCGTCCGCGCCTACCACCGGACGTGGTACGGCGATCTCGTCACGGCGCTGCCGCCGATCGAGGACGGCCATATCACAGTGCCGCCCGGCCCGGGGCTCGGCATGGAGCTCGTTCCCGACATCGACAAGAAATTCACCGCGACCATCCGCGTTTCCGCGCTGGAATGAGACGCGGGCTCGGCGCATAGACAGGCTGAAAACACGGGAGGAACTTAAATGAAAACGTCCAAACTCGCCGGCTACGCGATGCTGCTTGGGCTGCTCATGACCGGCGGCGCCTATGCCCAGGACACGCCGATGAACATCGCCTTCACCATCCACTCCTCGCCCTCCAACACGTTCTGGCAGGCGGTGAAGAAGGGTTTTGACGACGCCTGCGGAAAAATCCAGGCGAACTGCCAGATGATCTTCACCCAGACCGAGGGCTCGATCGCCGAGCAGCAGGCCAACATGCAGACGGCGCTGGCGGCCAACCCGGACGCGCTCCTTACGTCGATCGTCGACAACAGCGCCTTCGATGAGCTCATCACCGGCGCCCGCGACAAGGGCGTCATCGTGATCGCCACCAATGTCGACGACACCGAGGGCGCGACGGGCAGCGCGCGTCAGGCCTTCATCGGGCAGGGCTTCATCCCCGCCGGCTATACGCTCGGCGAGGCGCAATCGAAAAACTTTCCGGCGGACGGGCCGATCCATGTGCTGGTCGGCGTGTCGGCGCCCGGCCAGAACTGGTCGGAGCAGCGCGCCCAGGGCGTGATGAATTTCATGGAGGATTACAAGAAGGCCAATGCCGGCCGCGAGATCACCGTGGAGCGGATCGATTCCGGCACCGACCTCGCCGTCGTGTCCGATCGCATCGGCGCCTACCTGAACGCCCATCCGGAAACGACCGCCTATTTCGACACCGGCTACTGGCACGCCGGCGTGGCGCGCGTGCTCGCCGACCGCGGCGTGGAGCCGGGCAAGGTTCTCCTCGGCGGCTTCGACCTGGTGCCGGAGGTCTTGCAGCAGATGAAGGCCGGCTACGTCCAGGTGCAAATCGACCAGCAGCCTTATGCCCAGGGCTTCCTGCCCGTGATGCAGGCCTATCTCGCCAAGACGGTCGGCCTCTCGCCGTCCGACATCGATACGGGGCAGGGCGTCGTCACGACGGATCAGGTCGACGGGATCATGGAGCTGGCGAC
>JACCSN010000997.1 GCA_013812985.1 Hyphomicrobiales bacterium
AGCTCGGCGACCAGCTCGCCACGGAACATGACCAGCACGCGGTCACAGAGCGACACGAGCTCCTCAAGCTCGGTGGTGACCAGCACGATGCCAACGCCGGTGGCGGCGATCTCGTCGATGATGCCGCGGATTTCCGCCTTCGATCCGACATCGATGCCGATGGTCGGCTCGTCCATGACGAAGACCTTGGGCATCGTTTCCAGCCACTTGGCGAACAGGACCTTTTGCTGGTTGCCTCCGGACAGCTGGCGGGCCAGCGCGAACGGGCCGGGGGCGCGCACCCGCAGCCGCTCCATGTTGCGGGCCGCCGTCTCGACCATCGCCGCCTTGTCGAGCACGCCGGCGAAGCGGGCGAAGCGCGGCAGGATCGGCAGAACGATGTTCTCCACGAGCGTGAAGTCCGGCAGGATGCCTTCGCGCAGCCGGTCGCTGGTCAGGAGCGCGATGCCGGCCGCCAGCGAGGCGGCAGGATCGCCCGGTCGAACCGAATGGCCGTCGACGACGATCCGGCCCGTCACCTTGCCGCCGCCGGCCGCGCCGAAGATCGCCTTGGCGAGCTCGCCGAGGCCAGAGCCGGCAAGCCCCGTGACGCCGAGCACCTCGCCGGCGCGGAGCGCGAACGAGACGCCGTGAAGGCGCCCCGAGACGGTCAGGCTTTCCACCTGCAGGAGAGGCCCCCGCGCCTCGGAATCGGCGGCGTTCTTGGCCCGCCGGGAGGTTTCGACGTGGCGCCCGACCATCGCCGCGACAACCTGTGGAAGGCTGGTCTCCCGGACCGGGCCGTCCGCCACCACCTCGCCGTCGCGCATGACGGTCAGGTCGTCGCAAACCTCGAAGATCTCGTGCAGGTAATGGGAGATGAGGACAAGACCCACGCCATCGGCGGCGAGCCGGCGGATGAGGCGGAGCGCCACGCGGACCTCGGCATCGGTCAACGAGGACGTCGGCTCGTCGAGGAGCAGGATCTTGGGGTCGAGGCTGACCGCCTTGACGATCTGCACCATCTTCTTCAGGTCGTTGGGTAGATCGCCAACGACCGAATCCGCGCGGACGCCGATCTCATATTGCTCCAGCAGGCGGGTGACGGATTCCCGCATGGCGCTTTGGCGGATGATGCCGAACCCGTAAGTGGGCTCGTTGTTGAGCAAGATGTTCTCGGCGACGGTCATCGTCTGCACGAGGTTGATGTCCTGATGTACGGTGACGATGCGCTGGGCGAGAGCGTGGTCGGCGCCCCCGAAGCGCGCCGGGCGACCCTCCAGCTCGATCGCGCCGGCATCCGGCTGGTAGACGCCGGCGATGATCTTGGCCAAGGTCGATTTGCCGGCGCCGTTCTCGCCGACGAGGCCGCGAACCCGGCCTGCCATGATCTCGAAGTCGACGCCGCGGAGCGCGCGGACCGCGGCGAAGTTTTTCACCAGCCCCTGGCAGCGCAGGAGCAGGTCGGGCGCTCGATGATCGCCGGACGGGTCAGCGTGCCTTTCGCCCGCGATGGCGGGCATCGGCAGGCGGGGCGGCGCTAGCCCATCGGCGGGAATGTCTGTCGACGGCAAGCTCGGGCCTGCGATGAAGCATGGACGACCAGCCTCCGCCGGGACGCGACTGCGTCTGGCGGAGGCGACGGCGAAATCCGACGTTACTGCCCGGTGACCTGCGGGTCGTTGGCGAATTCGGCGGCGTTGTCCTTCGTCAGCAGCTTCGTGCCGAGCCCGACGAATTCCTCCACCTTGCCGCCCGTCAGGTGCGTCAGCACGGTGTTCATGCCGTCATAGCCCATCCGGTAGGGGTCCTGGATCACCAGCGCGTCGAGCTTGCCGTCCTTGACCATCTGATAGGAGACAGGATCGAGGTCGAAGCCGACGAGCTGGACATCCGCCGTCTTGCCGGCCTGCTCCAGCGCCTGGTAGGCGCCCTGCAGCACCAGCTGATTGAAGGCGAACGCGCCCTTCACCTCAGGCTCGGAGACGAGGAGGTCCTCCATCGACTGCCGGCCGGAATCGAGCGTCAGCACGGGGACCGGCTGTTCCGGGAGCACTTCCAGGCCGAGCTCTTTGGAACGGTCCTCGAAGCCCTTCTGCCGGGCCTGGCCGTTGTCGTTGGTGGGCGCATGATCGAGCGTGATGACCTTGGCGCCCTTGGGGACCAACGTCGCCATGTAGTCCGCCGCCTGCTGGCCGCCGGCGTAATTGTCGGTGATGATCAGGCTGATATACTCGCCCGACCGGACGCCGATATCGGTGATGACCACGGGGATGTTCTCGGCATTGTAGATGTTCTTGATCGGCTCGGCGACCATGACGCTGTCGCCGGGGAAGACCAGGACGCCGTTGATCCCCTGGGCGTAAAGATCTTCGAGGTCGGCGACCTGCTTCGCCTTGTCGTTGTCGCCGCCATTGGTGACGATCATATCGACGTTGACGCCCTTGGCCTTCCATTCCTCGGCGGCCTTTTCGGCGCCGTTCACCATCGTCACCAGGAACGGGTTGGTTCCCCAGAAGACCGAATAGCCGATCTTGTAATCCTGGGCCGATGCCGGAGCCCCGGCGAAAACAGCCGCCGCCAGAGCGGCGGAGACGAGCCATTTCGAAGCGCGCATAATGAACAATCCTCCGTATGTTGCCGGCGAGCTTATCGAGGACCCTGGAGAACGCCCCCCGGGCCTCCGGACCGACACAGCCGGGCACCCCAGCCTGTAAGCTTCTTGTTGTTCATCATCTATTCGGAAGGAGCGACGGCCGTCAACGGGCCGAGCCGGCGGGACGCGGGCGGGCTAGTCGCATTCCGCCGCGTCGCGTGTCGTGGCCGGGCGACCCCCGGCCGGACCGCTCGCGGGATAAGCGCGGCTGAGCGGAGGCTCCGTTGACGGAACGCATCATCGTCTACTGGCGCGACATCCCGGCCCAGATCATCGTCAAGGCCGGCCGCAAGACGGCCAAGCGGGAGCTGCCGCTCAGGTTCACCGAGGCGATCGACATGTGCGCCATGCGGGTGGGCGCGCGGGACGCCGACGCCTACCTGGCCGAATGGCGGCGCGGCGCGCCGGAACCCTGCGGCGACGACCTGGACGCGGAAGCGGACGCCGCCTTCACGCGGCTGGAGAGCGAGTATGGCAGGGATCGGCTTCGTGAACTGGTCGATAACGGCGGCTGGAAAAGCTAAGAGGGCCGCCGGCGACTATCAGCCGTCGCATGTCTCCGTCACAAGGCGGCTCCGCAAGACCTACACGATCCGCCTGTGGTCGGTCCGCCATTCGCGCTTCCTGGAAATCGTCTACGCGAAATTCGCCAAGGTGTTCCTGCACCTGCATCCGTTCTGGAAGCGCGTCGGCTACAAGCGCGCCGAGGGGCCGGTGAAATTCGTCGAGCGGCGCGCCAAGGGCCTGCTCTTCGATTGCCGCATGTGCGGCCAGTGCATCCTTTCCTCCACCGGCATGTCATGCCCGATGAACTGCCCGAAGCGGCTGCGCAACGGTCCTTGCGGCGGCGTGCGCGCCAACGGGCATTGCGAGGTGGAGCCCGACATGCCCTGCGTCTGGGTGCAGGCTTGGGAGGGCAGCCGGCGCATGACGGGCGGCGACGCCATCCTTGCCGTGCAGAAACCGGTGGACCACTCCTTGCGCGAGACGTCGGCGTGGCTGCGGAGCACGGCGCAGGCGGCGGAGCAGGAAAGCGTGAAGGCGCAAGCGTGAGGAATTTCCAGGCGAAGACATCGACGCGCTCCCCCTCTCCCGGACCGGGAGAGGGTGGCCTTCGGCGTCAGCCGAAGGTCGGGAGAGGGTCCAAGAGCGCCGCGCTCTACGATCGTTCCCTCTCCCGCCCCTTGCGCAAACGCAAGGGGTACCCTCCCCCGCAACGGGGGGAGGGTTTTTTCGCATGAGCCAGCGCGACGAGAACCCGGCGGGGGTCCACCTCCCGCTCGACCCCCTGCCCGGCCATTCCTCGCGCGGCCGGCTGGAGCGTGTGCTGCGGCGCGGCGAGTTCGCCGTCACGGCGGAGCTGAACCCACCCGATTCGGCCGACCCGCAGGACGTCTACGACCGCGTCGCGCCGTTCGAAGGCTGGGTCGACGCCATCAACGCGGTCGACGCGTCGGGCGCCAATTGCCACATGTCGTCGGTCGGCATCTGCGCGCTCCTCACCCGCATGGGCTACGCGCCGGTGCTCCAGGTCGCCTGCCGCGACCGCAACCGCATCGCCATCCAGGGCGATGTGCTGGGCGCCGCGGCGATGGGCGTGGCCAACATCCTCTGCCTCACCGGCGACGGCGTTCAGGCCGGCGACCAGCCCGGCGCCCTCCCCGTCTTCGACCTCGACTGCATGTCGCTCCTGGAAACGGTCCGCACCATGCGCGACGAGCGCCGCTTCCTCTCCGGCCGCAAGCTCACCTCGCCGCCGCGCGTCTTCATGGGCGCGGCCGCCAATCCCTTCGCGCCACCCTACGAGTTCCGTCCGCTGCGGCTCGCCAAGAAGATCGAAGCCGGCGCGCAGTTCGTGCAGACGCAATATTGCTTCGATCT
>JACCSN010000005.1 GCA_013812985.1 Hyphomicrobiales bacterium
ACCCTCATCAACGCGATGCTTCGTCTCATCGGACCAGATGGGAACGTTATCGACGAAGTTGTCAGCTACACGGCTCTACGCACCGTCGGCATTGAGGGGGATCGGTTTCTCCTCAGTGGCCGGCCGCTTGAGCTCCGGCTGGTGTTGGATCAGGGGTACTGGCCCGAGAGCGGGATGACGGCGCCAGACAACGATGCTTTGCGGCGCGATGTGGAACTCGCGAAGGCGATGGGCTTCAACGGCGTGCGGAAGCACCAGAAGATCGAGGATCCCCGATACCTCTATTGGGCAGATCATCTCGGACTGCTTGTGTGGGAAGAGATGCCAAGTGCCTATCGCTTTACGCAGCCGACCATCGAACGTCTTGTGCAAGCGTGGATGGACGCGGTCTTGCGGGATATCAATCACCCATGTGTCGTCACCTGGGTGCCGTTCAATGAGTCCTGGGGTGTTCCCGACTTACCCGGTACTCTCCCCCAACAGCACTTCATCCAGGCGCTTTACCACCTAACCAAGGCGCTCGATCCGACCCGCCCAGTGGTTGGCAACGATGGGTGGGAGGCCGCCGAGACCGATATTATTGGAATTCACGACTACGATGCTGATCCGGCCCAGATTCATGAGCGCTATTGGAGCCGGGAGGATATTCCGACCACGCTGCGGCGGGCGCGACCTGGGGGCCGGCTATCGACCCTCGGCGGTCACGATCCCGCTGGCCAGCCGATCGTGCTCACCGAGTTCGGAGGAATTGCAATCGCCGCTCCTGAGCACCGCACCGGGACATGGGGTTACAGCAAAGTGGAAAACCCGGCCGAACTCGAGCGCACGTTCTCCCGTCTCCTGCGGACGGTCCGCGCCCTGCCGCTTCTGGCGGGGTTTTGTTACACACAGTTCGCTGACACGTATCAAGAGGCGAACGGCCTGCTCTACGCGGATCGAACACCAAAGGTCCCCCTTGACCGTATTGCCGATGCCGTCGCGGGGCCATTTCGCGTGCATATCGGTCAAGGGACCTCCCCGGGCGGTTGCTCCGATCCGCACGCTCCCGACCTCCAAATAGAGCCGGGCAATGATCGAATAGAGTGAGCCTCAACGTTCCAGTTGCTGGCATGTTTTCTGCTTTATAGAGACATGGGACCGGAGTTGCTTGCGCAAGTTCGGAGTGCGCGCCGTGGACTGGCCGCGGCGCGTTGTGCTGTTTGAATCACGGCTAACGCAGCCAATGACTGGGAATTGAATGCTCGTCGCGTTTTCGCACCTTCGCTGGGGATTCGTCTGGCAACGGCCACAGCATCTCCTCACGCGGTTCGCTCGCGACATGCCGGTGATGGTTGTCGAGGAGCCCGAGTTCGGCTCGGAGGGCTTCGATCTCCGTGTCTGGCGCGATCACGGGGTCACGATCGTTACCCCGCTTGTGCCGGCAATGGCTGGCAAGAGCGGGTTTGGTCCTCATATCAATCGTGAGATCTCTCGGCTTCTGGAGCCACTCCTACCCCCAAGCGTAGACCCCATCTACTGGTATTACACGCCGATGGCGCTCGGAGCCGAGCCCATGGGCTCCCGGCCTAGCCTTACGGTCTATGACGCGATGGATGATCTGGCAAGCTTTCTCGCTGCTCCGCGGGAGTTGCGGTCTCAAGAGGCGCGCCTGCTTACACGAGTTGATCTGGTGTTCACGGGTGGGCCATCGATCTACCGGCAACGCCGCGACGCACACCCGTCGGTGCATTGCTTTCCCTCTGGTGTGGAACCGGAGCATTTCACGCGACGGACCTCTGCGACGACGCTGCCTCAGGGGCTCGCGGCAAAACCGCGACCCATTCTTGGCTACTACGGGGTGATCGACGAGCGACTCGATCTCGCGCTCCTCGCGGATATTGCTGACTTACGTCCAGAATGGACGATGGCGTTGATAGGGCCTGTTGCCAAGATCGACGATGCATCGATTCCCGTGCGCCCCAACATCATTCGCTTCGGGCAGCAGGCCTACGCCGACCTGCCGGCGTTTCTCGGTTGCTTCGACGTGGCGGTGATGCCGTTCGCTCGCAATGAGGCGACACGGGCCATCTCGCCGACGAAGACGCTTGAGTATCTGGCAGGACAGAAACCAGTGGTATCGACGCCGATCGCGGATGTCATGGAACTCTATGGCGAGGTCGTCCAGATTGCGTCGACCGCCAGAGACTTTGTGGCTGCCACAGAGTCGATCATGACCCGCACGAGCGACGAGGAGCAGCAATGGCGAGACCGTGCCGCCCGTCTCGTTGCGGTGCACGACTGGGATGCTATCGCGAGGGACATGTGGCGACTCATGATGCGATCTCGCGCCGCGATGCGACGGGAGCTCATAGTCGAGCCTGTCGCCTCGCTTTCGGCATAGGTCCGTCATGTTTGACTTCCTCATCGTCGGTGCGGGGTTTGCCGGGAGTGTCCTCGCTGAGCGACTGGCGCGTGAAGATGGCGCCCGCGTCCTCCTCATCGACCGGCGTTCGCACATCGCTGGCAATGCGTTCGATACATTCGACGATGCTGGTCTGCTTGTGCACCGCTACGGCCCGCATATTTTTCATACCAATAGCGCCGAGATCTACGAGTATCTCTCCCAGTTCACGGAGTGGAGACCCTATCAGCATCAAGTTCTGGCCAGCGTCGAAGGGCGTCTCGTCCCGATCCCGATCAATCTCGACACGATCAACACACTGTTCGGTCTCTCGCTCAACTCGGAGGAGCTCGCCCAGTACTTCGCATCCGTGGCTGAGGTGCCAGGGGAAATTCGCACCGCGGAGGACGCGGTGGTCAGCAAAGTCGGACGCCATCTCTACAATACCTTCTTCCGGGGCTACACGCGTAAACAATGGGGCGTCGACCCCTCTGAGCTCGACGCCCAGGTGACCGCCCGCATCCCGACCCGCACGAACCGTGATGCGCGGTACTTTACCGATCGCTTTCAGGTCATGCCGCGTCATGGCTACACGCGGATGTTCGAGCGCATGCTCGCCCATCAGAACATCAAGGTGATGCTCAACACCGATTATCGTGAGATACGAGACATCATTCCCTTTCGCACGCTGATTTGGACCGGCCCGATCGACGAGTTCTTCGAATATCGCTTCGGCCCGCTCCCGTACCGTTCTCTCCATTTTCAGTTCGAAACGCATGATGGCGATCGCTTTCAGCCGGTCGGGACGGTCAATTACCCCAATGACTACGACTACACACGCATCACCGAGTTCAAACACCTCACCGGTCAACACCACGAGAAGACCACGGTGGTCTACGAGTATCCACGAGCCGACGGCGACCCCTATTACCCGATCCCGCGGCGCGAGAATGCGGAACGGTACAAGGCGTACGAGGCGCTTGCAGAACAGACCCCAAACGTCCATTTTTCGGGCCGGCTTGCCACCTATCGCTACTACAACATGGATCAGGTGGTTGCCCAGGCATTGAAGGTGTGGCGGTGCATTCACTCCGCACGCCACCTCACGCTGGCGTAATCCAGGCCGATGCTTGAGCTCTGGGGCGGAATCGAGTGCACGGTCAATCGCGTCGGCGACCAGTACTTTGATCAGATCGTCAAGACTGGGCACCAGGGCCGATTGGATGATCTCAACCGGTTCGCCGACCTTGGTATTCAGACGCTCCGCTATCCGG
>JACCSN010000007.1 GCA_013812985.1 Hyphomicrobiales bacterium
GAGACGGTGGACACGCAGATGACGAGCATCCTGGAGAGCGCTGCGTCGCGTGTTCCAGGCGTCGAGGCGATCTCGTCTTCGAGCCGCTCCGGCTCCAGCCGGGTCGTCGTGGAGTTCGACGATTCCACGGATCTCAACGTGGCGGCGAACGATCTCCGCGACGCGGTCGGCAATGTGGAGCGCCAGCTCCCCGAGGATGTCGACGACGTCACAATCGTCAAGGCGGACGACAATTCCGACGCCATCATCCGGCTTGCCGTCACCGCCGAGGCCATGCCGATCCAGGACCTGACGAAGCTCGTCGAGGACAGCGTCGTGGACCGGCTCGCGGCGGTGGCGGGCGTGGCCGACGTGACGCTGAACGGCGACCGCGAGCCGCTGGTCCGCGTGCTCCTCGATCCCAATAAGCTGGCCGCCCGGGGCTTGAGCGTCGCCGACCTGGAAACGGCGCTCGGGACCGTGGCGCTCGATGCGCCGGCCGGCAGCCTCTCCGGCAACAACCAATCGCTGCTGGTGCGCGCCGACGCCAGCGTCACGACCGGCGAGGAAGTGGAAGCGATCCGCATCAACCGGACGACGCGCGTGGGCGACGTGGCCGATGTGATCTTCGGCCCGGCCGAGACGGCGAGCTCGCTCCGCATCAATTCGCAAACCGGCATCGGCCTCGGCGTGGTGCGCCAGGCGCAGTCCAACACGCTCGACATCTCCGAAGGCGTCCACGCCGCGGTCGCCGAGCTGAACGAAGCCCTTCCGGAAGGCGTGGCGATCAAGGTCACGTCGGACGAAGCGACCTTCATCGGCGGCGCTCTGGAGAAAGTGCTCTACACTCTGCTGGAAGCCACCCTGATCGTGGTCGGCGTGATCTTCCTGTTCCTGCGCTCGTTCCGCGCCACCATCATCCCGGCGCTGACGGTGCCGATCGCGCTGATCGGCACGCTGGCGGCGATCTATCTGGCCGGGTTCTCGCTGAATATCCTGACGCTGCTCGCCATCGTTCTCGCCACCGGTCTCGTCGTCGACGACGCCATCGTGGTGCTGGAGAACATCGAGCGCCATCGCGCGCAAGGGATGGGGCCGCGAGCCGCCGCCGTGCTCGGCGCGCGGCAGGTCTTCTTCGCCGTGGTCTCCACGACCGCGACACTGGCCGCCGTCTTCATCCCGATCTCGTTCTTCCCGGGCACGGCCGGCCGGCTCTTCGCCGAATTCGGCTTCGTCATGGCGTTCTCGGTTGGGCTGTCCATGATCGTGGCGCTGACGCTCTGCCCGATGCTCGCCTCGCGCATCCTGAAGGACCACGACCGGAACGCCCGCCCCACGCGCAATCCCTTTCTGCGGGTGACCGGGGCAATCGGCGGCCGCGCCGAACGCCTTTACCATCGTCTGCTCGACGCCGCGCTCGCCGCCCCCGCCGTGGTGCTCGTCATCGCGCTCGTCTTCGCCGGCGCGGCAGGGTTCGCTTACACCACGCTCCCGGAAGAGCTCACGCCAACCGAGGATCGCGGGTTTATCCCGATCTCGGTCTCTGGGCCGCAGGGCGTCAGCGTCGAATACATGGAAGCCAATATGCGCCAGGTCGAAGCGGCGGCCCTGCCGCTGATCGACAGTGGCGAGGTGACCAACGTCTTCCTGATCGCCGGCAATATGAACGCCAATTCGGGCTTTGTCCTGCTCACGCTGGCGCCGTGGGAAGAGCGGACGCGCAACCAAGCCGAGATCACTCAAGAGCTGAACGCCACGCTCCAACAAATCCCCGGCGTGCAGGTCTTCGCCCGCGTGCCGAACAGCCTCGGCATCCGCGGCGGCGGCCAGGGCCTGCAATTCGCCATCACCGGGACCGATTACGACGCGCTTGCCGACGAGGCGGATGAGATGAAGGCAGCTCTTGAAGAGCTGCCCGGCTTCGACACGGTGCGCACCAACTACAACACGACCCAGCCGGAGCTCGCCATCGCCATCGATCGCGAGGCCGCGTCTGACCTCGGCGTCTCCGTCGAATCGCTCGGCGCTACGCTCTCGACCCTTCTCGACGGCCGCGAGATGGGCGAATTCTACATCGACGGCGACGCCATCCCTGTGCGCGCCGCCGCGCCGGACGGCACGATCGGCGATCCGAGCGACCTGGAGAATACCTTCATCCGCACGGCGGAAGGCCGGATGGTGCCCCTCTCCTCTTTCGTGTCCATGACGGAGCGCGCGGTTGCGCCGGAGCTGCCGCGCGAAGGCCAACGGCGCGCCGTGCCGCTGACGGCGACGCTTGAGCCCGGCAACGACCTCCGCCAGGCCATGGACTCCATGGAGGAGCTGGCGGCCACGCTCCTGCCGGCCGGCATGGGCATCCACTATGTGGGCGAGGCGGCGACCCTGAACGAAACGGCGAGCGGCGTCGCCGTCACCTTCGGCTTCGCGCTCGTCGTCGTGCTGCTCGTGCTGGCGGCGCAGTTCGAAAGCTTCATCTCCGCCATCATCATCATGGTGACGGTGCCCTTCGGGCTTGCCGCCGCCGTCTTCGCCATCGTCCTCTCCGGCGGCTCGCTCAACATCTACAGCCAGATCGGCCTCGTCATGCTGGTCGGCATCATGGCCAAGAACGGCATCCTCATCGTCGAGTTCGCCAACCAGCTCCGCGAGCAGGGCTACCGGGTCAAGGACGCGATCCGCGAGGCCTGCCGGATCCGGCTCCGCCCCGTGGTCATGACGATGATCGCCACCGTGGTCGGCGGCGTCCCGCTGGTCCTGTCCGGCGGGCCCGGCTCGGAAGCGCGGCAGGCACTCGGCTGGATCGTCGTCGGCGGCCTGGGCTTGGCCACGATCATCACGCTCTTCGTCACGCCGGTCGCTTTTCTGATGCTGG
Source organism: Hyphomicrobiales bacterium (assembly GCA_013812985.1). The sequence continues at coordinate 2,852 of JACCSN010000007.1, forward strand.
CCCGCTTCGGCAAGACGCGTTCGGCCGAAGCCGATCGGCTGCAGGCCGAGCTCGCCCATGTCGCCGGCGAGAACGAGTATCCCGGGCGGCATGATCACCCCTACCCGGTGGCGGCGGAATAAGATGGCCGCCGCCGCGAGAAACCGCCCGGACCGCCAGCTTGATGCGCGAGCGCGCTCGCGGCGCGCCCGGCCGGGCCGGCTTGCCTCGTGGCACAAGGCGAACCACCATCCGCCCCATCCCGGCCCTTTCGACAGGATGTCACTTGGCGAAGCATGCGGACGAGGCGGGCAGGGCCGCGGATTTCGCCGAGCTTCAGGCGATCGCCGGCGGGGATCGCGAGGCCTTTGCCCGGCTGATCGATCGCGAAAGCCCCCGACTTTTGCGTTTGGGCCAGGCGATCCTGGGCAGCCTGGAAGAGGCGGAAGATGTCGTCCAGGAGACGCTGATCAGCCTCTGGGAACACGCCGGGCGGTGGAAGCCGGAGGCGCGAATCGGAACCTGGCTGCACAGGGTCTGCACCAACCGGTCGATCGACAGGCTTCGACGACGACGCCCGTCTGTCGACCAAGGCGCGATCGCCGAGATCGCCGACGAAACCGAGCTGCCGGACGCCGTTCTCGTCCAGGGCGAGGCGGCGCGCTCCGTCCGCGCCGCGATGGAACGCTTGCCGGAACGCCAGCACTTGGCCGTGCTCCTCTTCCACTTCCAGGATTTGTCGCAAACCGAGGCGGCGGAGATCATCGGCGTGAGCGAAGCCGCGTTCGAATCGCTTCTGGCCCGAGCGCGGCGGCAGCTGCGGGCTTTGCTGTCCGCCGGGGGTGGCGAAAATGAGTGAGGAGCGCAACGGACAAGAGCTATTCGACGCGCTTGGGGCCTTCGGGGCCGACCTTTCGAGGTGGCCGCTTCCGAGCGCCTCCGCCGCCCGCGCGGCTTTGCTTGCCGATCCCGTTTTCCGCATCGCCTGGGAGAAAGAGCGCGAGCTCGATTTCGCGCTTCTCGGCATTCGGGAGACGCTCGACAAGGAAGCCGCCCGGTCCGGCGCAATCGGTCGCGTGCGACGATCGCTGCTCGCCCAGCTTCCGACCGACCCGCTGGCGGGCTTGAGCTGGCGCAAGGTGGCGGCCGCGATGCTCGCGGCCGGCATGCTGGGCGGCGCCATGGATCTCTTTCTGCCGGACGCCCCCGCGCCGACGCCATATCTTGTTATGCTGGACCCGCTCTCCGGTTTTGACGAGTCCGAGCTGCAATGAGCGCTCTTCCGGCATTTGTGCGCCGCCGCTGGCCAGCTATCGCTCTCGTCGCCTCGCTTCTGCTGAACGGTTTCCTTGTCGGCATGATCGCCACCGAAGCCTTCCGCCCACATGGCGGCCAGCGCCAGCATGGGCCGCGTGCGCTGGGCTTCGAGCTTCGCCGGCTGGCCGAACGCCTTCCGGGCGAAGCCGTCGACCGCATCTCGGCGGAGCTGCAACCGCTCGGCGTGGGTCTGCAGTCCCGCTTGGACCGGCTCCGCGCGATCCGCCAGGAGATCAACGGCCTTGCCGCCCAGCCCACCCCGGATCGGGCGGCCATCGATGCGCGGCTGGCGGCTCTGCGAACCGAGGCCGCTTCCATGCAGGAAGAGGTGCAGCGGGCTACTTTCGATGCGCTCCTAAAGCTTCCGCCGGACACGAGGGCGGGCCTCGCCGAGAGCGCCGCCGGAGGCTGAATGCAACTTCGCCCCGGCAAGCGGCGTTCCGTTTGCGCCTGTTGCTGAACACGTCACCCTTTTGACGAGGACAGGCCCTACGATCGGACGACGCGGGAGCGATTGGAGGAAATGCGATTGGACCGGCCCTATGTTCAGACGGGAGATTCCGCACGCCGCCGGCCGGAAGGCCGGGCCTACGCGACCCTGGTGACGAACGAGGAATATGGGCTCGGCGCCTTGGCGCTCGCTCGCTCGCTCCGTTGGACGGGCACTGAGGCGCCGCTCCTTGTGCTCGCGACTCCCGAAGCCGAGCATCTCGATGAGCTGGAGCGCGAGGGCTGCCGGATCGTGCCCGTCAACCAGCCTTCAGTTTCCGAGGCGTTCCGCGAGCGCCACAGCCGGGCGGCGCTGCACCGCGCCGCGCCCTTCAACAAGGGCAACAAGCCGGCCTTCCACGACCCTGTCGACAATTTCTGTAAGCTGGAACTCTGGAAACTCGAGGATTACGGGAAGATCGTGTTCCTCGACGCCGATTCCGTCGTGGTCAAGCCAATCGACACCTTGTTCGATTTCCCGGAATTCTCCGGCGCACCGAACGTCTATCAGGAGCTCGCCGACTTTC
>JACCSN010000022.1 GCA_013812985.1 Hyphomicrobiales bacterium
GAAGTAATTGTTTCCGTACGGACCCTGAAGGCTGGCTGCAGGTCGGGCGAGGGGTTTTTTGGGTGAAGCCGACGACGCTGTCGTTCTCGGCGACCGCATAATAAAACGCGAGTTCTCCGGGGAGCGCGTTGGCACGATACCCGATAACAGCCTCGTCAGACGCCGGGAAAGGTCCTGGCCCTGTCCAACATGTTGTCCGTAGCTGTGGTATCAGCGATGCCAGTTTTTGGGTCCCTGGTGCTGATCACTCCACGTCAGTACCTGCATGTGTCGGCTACAGTCTCCCTTCCGCGAACGTCGCCGTTGCCGGAACTATCCACTTGTAACAGGTCCTTCACTCAGCGATCCACAAAGATTCGAATCGGTGCCCGTCCTTCCATTTCGCGATGTACTCGGATCCACCGTCACATGGTGTCTCGACCGGAGCGCGATACACAGCAAACTCGCTGTCAACAATTCCACCTAAAGCGAAGCACGTTTCCCGGTTTTCTCCGAGGTTCCTGTTCCGATCCCGGACGAACACCTTCACCTCAATCGTCTCCAGTTTTCGGCCCTTCCAATCCGACAAGCCATAATCCTCGACTTCAGTCGTCAAATTCACGAGTTCCCAGTGGTTCAGAAGCTGGTCCGTATGCCACCTGGCGAATTGCGGAAACAGCTTAGTTGCCTCGGTCTCCTTTTTTGACACCACCCCTTCGACAAGACTTTGAAGCTCCAGCTGCAAAGCTCGGGCCTGCGCGCCCGACTTGTCCTGCATGGTGTGTTGGCGGTTTTCCCTCAGCTTATCGGCATCCTCCTGCCTTTGACGTTCCTGGGCTACTTCTTCGTCATGGCGACGGCGGCGGTCCGATTCCTCCTGAGCGAGCCGCTCCTGTTCCTTCACGTGATTCTCCTGTTCCTCGGCGCTCCTCGACGTGGCGGTGATCATCCTCGTCATCATGCCAATCATTCCGACTGCGGCGCTCGGCATCGACCCGATTTATTTCGGCATCGTCGCGGTTGTCAAAGCCAAGATCGGCTTGATCACGCCGACGTTTGGCATGATGCTGTTCGTCACCAACGCCGTGGTCGGCATCCCCATGCGTGACATGGCGCGCGAGATTTGGGGATCCGCACGTGCTATCGCCCGCGCGACCGATCTGAGGCGCGTCGGCGCCAGGTGCCGTAGCAAAACCGGCGCGGCAGCCAGAGAGTGATCTCGAGGAAAAGGACCAAGAGGTACGACAATACTCAGGGTTTTCTGGACGGACGGGCGCACCACCGAAATCAGGTCGGACGCGACCGGCCGGCGCCGACCCGATGGCATTCCCGCATGATTACCACCGCGACCTCATCGCAGACTTCCTCGGTGCGCTGGACGCGGACCGTGAGCCCACCGTCAACGGCGAGGAAGCGCTCAAGGTGCACCGGCTGATCGACGCAATTCTCCGGAGCGGTCGCGAGCATCGGCCCGTTGCGGTGCGCTGATCGCCGGCAGCGGAAGGCGTGAGAAGCGCACGCTGTCAGTAGGTCCCGCCCCGGCCTTTGACCGGGCGTTTCCGGCGGTTATAGTCACACGATACGGTGCCGCCCTCGACGGCTGCACCGCAAGAACGGCCCAGAGCAGGCGCGAAGACCGCCTGAGGGTGAATCGGGAGGACAGAATGAGCAGACGTTCCAAGTCTTTGCTGAGATGCGCCGCCGTCTGCATCGCCGGGGCCGCGGCCCTGGGCGTGGGCGGCTTTGCCAATCCGGCTGACGCGCAGATCAAGCTGGTCGGCGCCAGCCAGTTCGACGAGAATCACGCCTTCACCGAAACGATGCGGAAGTTCGAGGAGCTGGTCTCTGCCTGCTACACGGACGAGCCGATCGAGTGGGAGATGCACCTCAATTCCGAGCTCGGCTTGGAAAAGGATTACGTCGCCTACATGAACCAGGGCCTCTCGGTCGACTATGCGGTCGCCTCCCCGGCGCACATGTCGACCTTCTCAAAGATGGCCCCGCTGATGGACATGCCGTTCCTGTTCCGGGACGAGGACCATTGGCGCAAGGTGCTCGAGCAGGATACCCTGAAGCCGGTCGCCGACGACATTCTCGAAAAGGCCGACATACGCCTTCTCGGGTACGCCGGCGGGGGCACGCGAAACATCTTCGCCACCAAGCCCGTGAGGAATATGGAGGAGCTGAAGGGGCTCCCGATCCGCATGCAAGGCGCGCCGATCTGGACGAGCGTCTTCAATGCCCTCGGCGCGGCGCCGACCGTTATCGCCTATAACGAGGTCTATAACGCGATCCAGACCGGCGTCATCCAGGCCGGCGAAAACGAGGCTGCCGGCGTCGAGCAGATGAAGTTCTACGAGGTCGGCCCGCATCTGTCGCTGACCAAGCACGCGATCACCATCCGGCCGCTTTTCATCTCCAACAAGACCTACCAGCGCCTGCCGGAAAAGCTGCAGCAATGCATCGACGAAGCGGGACCCGAAGCCGGAAAGTACGGCCGCGACATCGAAAGCAGCGAGGACGCCAAGAAGGTCCAGGCCATGGTCGACAAGGACTGGGTCACCACCCACGAGTTCACCGAGCGCGACAAGATGCTGGCTGCGGCGGAGCCCGTCCTCAAATCCTATGCTGAAGAGCTCGGCGCCAGCGATGTGCTGAACGCGGTGCAAGCGATCCCATAGGCCGAGCTGAGAGGGTCCGGTCGGGCCGGGGTTTTGGCCCCGGCCGTCTTTGCATCGCTCCGCCGCCTTGGAGGCAGGCACCCATGACCCGGGTTCTCGACGCCATTCACTTCGTTCTGAAGCTTGCCCTCGGGTTGCTCGTCGGCGGCCTGCTCATACCTGTGACCATGCAGATCCTGTCCCGCCACACGGGAATCATCCCGCGCTACATCTGGACGGAGGAGATCGCGCGCTTCTGTTTTGTGTGGATGATCATGGTGGGCGCCATGTGCGCGGTGCGCGACGGCACTCATTTCGACCTGGAGGTGCTGCCGCAATCGGCGGACCGCAGGGTGGAGGCCGCCAAGCGCATTTTCGTGCATTTTATGGTGTTCCTCGTGGCCGCGATCTTCATCTGGTACGGCTGGCAGTTCCTTGAGTTCGGCTGGTACCAGACCTCCGAGATCGCATCGCTGCCGATGAACTGGATCTTCGTCGCCTGGCCGCTGATGGGCGTAATCACCGTCCTGTTCCTCATCGAAAAGGTCCTGGCAGAGGTGAAACTCATGCGCGGTGAGCCAAGATGACGCCGGGGCTGGTTGCCTCGATCCTGTTCGGACTGTTTCTGCTTTTCATCATCCTGAGAGTACCGGTCGCATTCGCGCTGGCTCTGGCCTGCATTCCCATTTTCTTCCTGGAGCCGCGGCTCACGCCCATCCTGCTGCTCCAGGAGATGTTCCGGTCCTACAATTCGTTCGTGCTGCTCGCCGTGCCCTTCTTCCTGCTCGCCGCGAACCTGATGAACGCGGCGGGGATCACCGACCGGCTGATACGTCTTTCCCGCGCTCTGGTCGGACACCTTCCGGGCGGGCTCGGCCATGTGAACGTCGTCGTCTCGATGTTTTTCGCCGGCATTTCGGGAAGTTCCACGGCGGATGCGGCGGGGATCGGTTCGCTCCTCATCCCGCAGATGAAGAAGGAAGGCTTCAGTTCGTCCTTCTCCGTCGCCGTGACGGCCTGTTCGTCGGTCATGGGCGTCATCATCCCGCCGTCCATCCTCATGGTCGTCTGGGGCGGGCTGATGTCAGTTTCGATCGGGGGATTGTTCCTCGCCGGCGTCATACCGGGAATCATGATCGGGCTGGCGCAGATGATAACCGTCTACATCTATGCGCGCCGGCACGGGATGGGGATGCATGCGCGGGCGACGCTGCGGGAACTCGCGGTCGCGGTTGCCAGCGCCATCCTGGCGCTGTTTACGCCTATCATCATCGTCGGCGGCATCGTGGGGGGGTTCTTCACACCGACGGAAGCATCCGTGGTGGCGGCGATCTACGCCCTGCTGCTCGGACTCGCCGTCTACCGAAGCGTCGGGCCGAGGCAGACTGCCTTCGTCCTCTACGACACCGGCCGCTTCGCGGCCATCGCACTGTTCTGCATCGGCACGGCGAGCGCCTTCGGCTGGATCCTCGCCTATTTCAAAGTGCCCGCCGCGCTCGTCGCCTATGTGCAGGCCATGAATCTCGGCGTCACCGAGATGGGATTCGCAGTCGCCGTCGCCTTTCTGATCATCGGCTGCTTCATCGACGCCATACCGGCCATCATCATCCTCGGCACTGTCCTTTATCCGGTCACCGCCTCGGTGGGGATGCATCCGATCCACTTCGCCATTATCGGCGTTGTCAGCCTCGCCTTCGGCCTCGTCACGCCGCCCTACGGGCTATGCCTTCTCATCTCCTGCTCGATCGCAGGGATATCGGTGAAGCAGGCCTTGCGTGACGTAGCGAAGATCCTGGTGCCGATGCTGTTCATCCTGGTCCTGATCATCGTCTTCCCGTCCATCAGCCTGTGGCTCCCGCGGCTGCTGATGCCGCAGTTCGTCAACTGAGCAGGCGACGATCCGCGAGGCGGGCGGGGATCAGCGCGGATCGACCTGCAGGAGCGCGATCCGGCTGCCGTCGAGCACGCATTGCACGTGGAAGGCGAGCGGGAAGCCGAGCCCGTTCAGGCCATCGGCTTCGAAGGTCACGACCGGGTCGTTTCCAGGCCCGCGATGGATCCCCGTGCTGCTGGTGCGCCGCGCCAGGGAGGTGGGCACGGGCAAGCCGAGCCGAACTTTGTCCTCGCAGGCGCGCACCGCATCGAGGTCGCTCAGCGTGAGCGGGCCGGCAGTTTCGAGCTGCGGAAGGGCGCCCGTCTCGAGCCGATCCCGGTCCAGGTAGAACCGCGTGCCGTTTCTGCACTGCCAGCACGACCGCGGAATGTTCGGGGTTGCCGCGGATTTCGAGCACTTCCGAGCCGGCGACCTCGTCGCATTCGGCCGAAGCGCTTGCGGTGAGGACGGCCTTGCTCCGCAGCTCCTCCCTACTCCGCGTCTGGGCCGTATCACGAGCGGTGGAGGCGAGAGTTGATACCAGGTCGAGAGGGATGGGCTTTACATTGAGAGCGGTCGGTCTTGCCGGCCGGATGCTGCCGGTGGTAACGGGCTCGCTCGGGCGCGGGCGCGGGACGCGGGAGGTGACCTGCTCGATCGTGGCAGGTTCGGGGGAGCCGGGCTCCATAAGGTAAACCAGCGCCCCGAACGCGAA
>JACCSN010000056.1 GCA_013812985.1 Hyphomicrobiales bacterium
CTTGCCGATGCGACGCTGGCGACGAAGCGGGCGCTGGTCCATGGCGACGTCAGCCCGAAGAATATCCTGTGCGGCCCGCGCGGGCCGGTGTTCCTGGATGCCGAATGCGCCTGGTATGGCGATCCGGCGTTCGACCTTGCTTTCTGCCTGAACCATCTCTTGCTCAAGGGCGCGCTGCGGCCCGAATTGCGTGGACGCTATCTCGAGGCGTTCCGGGCGCTCTCCGGGGCGTATCTCGGCGGGGTCACGTGGGAACCGCGCGCCGATCTGGAGCGCCGCTCGGCGCATCTCCTGCCGGGTTTGTTCCTGGCGCGCGTCGACGGCAAGTCGCCGGTCGAGTATTTGCCGGACAAGGCGCAGAGGGCCGTCCGGGATTCCGCGCGAAACATGCTGGTCCGGCCGATCGAGACGCTCGCCGCGGTCGCTGAACTCTGGGACGGCCGGCGATGAGCGAGCCGGTGATCGTTTCCGTTCGCCCGCGGCGCATCTGGGATTCGCGCGGTCGTCCGACAATTGAGGTGGAAGTCGCCCTATCTGACGGCAGCATCGGGCGCGGAGTCGCACCGGCCGGCGCTTCGCGCGGCAGCCGGGAGGCGGTCGACAAGCGCGACGGCGGCGCGCGTCTCGGTGGCTTTGGCGTGGAAGGCGCGCTTGCCGGGATCAGCGGCGAGATCGCTCCGGTCCTTATCGGCCGCGATCCCTTTGACCAGGCGGGCATCGACGCGGCGCTGATCGAGCTCGACGCGACGGCGCAGAAGGAGCGGCTCGGCGGCAACGCCACGGTGGCTACGTCGCTGGCCGTGCTGCACGCCGCCGCCGCCAGCCGACACGTGCCGCTCTGGGCGCTTCTGGCGGCGGGCGGTCCCGCCAGCCTTCCGATGCCGGAAATCCAGATCTTTGGCGGCGGCGCCCATGCCGGCCGGCGCATCGACATCCAGGACCTGATGGTCATGCCCGTCGGCGCGAAAAGTTTCGCCGAGGCGCTGGAGATGACCGCCGAGGTCTACCTCGCCGCCGGTCGCATCATGGCCGAGCGCGGCGCCTTGGCCGGCGTGGCGGACGAGGGCGGCTGGTGGCCCGCTTTCGCCAGCAATGAAGAAGCGCTTGAGGCGCTCGTCCAGGCGATCGAGCGCGCCGGCTTCGCGCCCGGCGCGGACATCGCGATCTCGCTCGACATCGCCGCGTCGGAGTTCGGGGCGGGCGGCGACTACCGCCTCGGCCTGGAAGGCCGCGGGCTCGACAGCGACGGATTGAGCGAGCTGTTCCTCCGCTGGTGCGAGCGCTTCCCGATCATCTCGCTGGAGGACCCCCTGGCCGAGGACGATCCGGACGGCCTGCGGCGGTTTACGACGGCTGTCGGCGACAAGGTCCAGGTGATCGGCGACGACTACCTCGTCACCAATGCCGAACGCGTCGAAGCGGCCGCGCGCGACGGCGCGGTCAACGCCGTGCTCGTCAAGGTGAACCAGGCCGGTACGGTGAGCGAGGCGTTCGCCGCGCTCCAAGCGGGCCGGCGCGCCGGCTGGGGCACGATCGTCTCGGCGCGCTCGGGCGAGACAGAGGACGTAGCGATCGCGCATCTGGCCGTGGGCTGGGACGCGCGCCAGCTCAAGGTCGGCGCCTTCGCCCGGTCGGAGCGCATGGCGAAGTGGAACGAGGTCCTGCGCATCGAGGAGGTCCTTGGCGCGGAGCGCTTCGCCGGGCTTTCTGGCCTGCCGATCGTTCATTCCCGGAAAACCGATCATCTGGCGGCTGTCCGGGAGCTATAAGTCCGACAAGCTCGACGAAGCCGCTCGCGACAAACTCCCTGGCAGCATTTCGGAAGGCAGCAGGCGATCGGAGAAAACAATTCTCCTCTACCTCGCGACAGCAGGCAACCGAAAGGCGGGCTCAGAGTTCAGCATCTATCGAAGCGCGGTAGAGCGGAATCCAGGGGACGCCATCATGAATCGGTCCAGGAGCATCATGGTAGCCGCGCTTACCGGGCTTGGCGTAATCGCCGCCGGCTTTGTCGCGATCCCGTCCGAGGGTAACGCCGGCGTAACGGCGACCAGCGCCGCCGAGCGCGTCAGCGGGGCTTTCTCCCTGCTCGCCGACACGCACAACGATTCAGCGGTCCCGCAAGCAGCCGGGGGAACTGGCTCGGCCGTTCGCATGGTGACGATCGGATACCACACCGACTCGACTGCCGCCCTGCTTATCCGGAAACCTGGAGCGCAGCACTGAGCTTAAGGTTTGGCGAGCTTTGAGCATAGGTTAGCTTCGAACCCGCTCGCCTATTTGTGCCGTGAAGATGTGGTTCGGCTGTTGTGCGTTTGACTGGGCCTGCCAACGGACGCGGGTGGCGAAGTGAAGCGGCTGGCGTAGAATATTCGCCGATGCGGCCCGGGCGCGGGCTACACGGCTGCAGCAAAGTAGACGCAGAACATCTGCGGCCCAGTTTCGACGTTGTCGTGAAGAAACGTAATCACCCTCCTGATCGATCCGCCGGCGTTCATGCGTCAGGCAGTCTCCCGATACTCGCCGATCGTCTGAAAACCCGCTAGAGCTATGGGGAGTGGACCGTATAGTTCCAAATTCCCTGGAATCGAGAAGCCGGCCATGCGAGCCCGGCTTCTCGTCATTCGGATGCGGAATGGCGTAATCAGGTCGCCAGGTTCACGCAATTGCGATGCTGGCGCAGCGTTTGGCGATCTTCTGCTTCCACTCGGCGCGGTTCTCCATGACCACCTCGCCGAAACGGTCCTGCATCTGGTCGAAGCTCGTCGCTTCCGCGACGTAGCGCTTCTTGCCCGCCGGAAGGCCGGCGAGCACGCCGTTCACGCAGGACACCAGCTCGCGCTTGCGGTCGGCGTCCAGCTTGGCGACCGGGCCGCTCTGCTGGCTCATCAGCACTTTTTCGACGATCGAACCGAAGCTGCCGGCATTCGCCGGGCCGGATGTCAGAACCGCGCCAGCAACAACGAGAGCGCCGGCCGCGCGGATGATCATGTTCGTGGTCCCCATTGCCTTGTTCCTTCTGCCCCAAAGCACCGTCTGTGCATGGGAACGTGGATACCGGCGGTTTGTTTCGCGCCTGTTGCGCAAGCCGGGCTAAACGGTTTCGGGCGTCGAAGACGAATCCGCCGCGGTAATTATTACCCGCAAGCAATCCCACACGGGCCGGAGCAAGCGCACGGATTTTTGACGCGCCGTTTTCCCGCCAGCTGTTGCATCAACGGAAACGCCAATGGAATGTCAGGGGTCGCCCGTGCAAGGCAGGAGGACGCGTGATGCGGAGCCGGAAAGTTTCAGTATGGTTAGCCTTGGTTTTCACGGCGCTGTTTGCAGGCGGCGCTCCGTCGCCCGGAGCGGCGGAGAGCGAGAACTCTCGCGAGCTGAGGCCGGCTAAGGCGAGCAGGCAAGCAACTCGCGAAAGCACTACGGCGGCCCGAAGCAACGACGCGGTCGTTCTCGTTCTCACCGGCGTGATCCAGCCTGGCGCCTACCGGCAATTCCGCGCAGCGATTTCCCGGAGAAACCCCGCCGTGATCGTTCTTGACAGCCCAGGCGGGGTCCTCGGCGAGGCGCTATTGATCGGAGACGAAGTCCGCAGGCGTGGCATGAACACGCTCGTTGGACCCAACGGCTCCTGCGCCTCGGCTTGCGCCGTGGTATTTCTTTCCGGCCGGACCAAGTTCATGGGCAAGGGCGCCGAGGTCGGCTTGCACTCGGCTTTCAGCACGGATGGCCGCGTCAATCCGCGAGCGACCCAGGTCATGGCGAGCTACCTGAGCGGCGTGGGGGTGCCGAGCGGCATCCTGCGCCGCATGGCGCAGACCGCGCCCAGCGACATCCGCTGGCTCACGAAGGCGGAGCAGAAGGCGCTGAGAATCCGGCCGATGAGTTAGGCTAGCTGGGGTGAACGGTTGCGACCTGAAGCGCCGCCCGTGTCAGTGTTACGAAGCTCTGACGATCACGCCCGCTTCGCCGCCGCTTCCTCCACAGCGGTTCGCCCTTTGAGCCGCGCCGGGGCGGGCGCCTTCGCCCGGTCGCGGATCCGGACGCGCTTGATGCGACGGGGGTCGGCGTCCAGCACCTCGAAGTCGAAGCCCGCGACCGCCTGGACGACTTCGCCCTTCACCGGAATGCGCCCGGTCGCCGAGAACAGCAGGCCGCCGATCGTCTCGATGTCCTCGGCGTTCTCGCCGGCGCGGAATTCCGGGCCGATTACGTCGCGGGCCTCCTCCACGCTGGTCCGCGCATCGGCAATGTAAACGCCCTCCGAGACCCGCTCCAGGGTCGGCTCCTCCTCCAGATCGTGCTCGTCCTCGATCTCGCCGACGATGATCTCGACCAGATCCTCCAGCGAGATGAGGCCGTCGGTGCCGCCATATTCGTCGATGACCAGCGCCATTTGCGTGCGGCTCGCCTGCATGCGCTTCAGGAGCACGCGCGCCCGCATGGAAGGAGGCGCGAAGAGCACCGGCCTGACGAGCTTGGAATCCTCCAGCGAGCATGACAGATCGACGGCCGCGAAGTCGAAGCTCGGCAAGCCGCCGCCTTCGCGTGCCTGCGCGCCTAGCCGAGGTATCAGCGCCTTGTCGGCCAACCAGGCCATCAGGTCGCGAATGTGAACCATGCCGACCGGGTCGTCGAGCGCCTCGCGATAGACCGGCATGCGGGAATGCCCCGTCTCGCGAAAGGTGACGATCACTTCGGCGAGCGGCGTCTCGATGTCGAGCGCCTCGATATCGGCGCGCGGCACCATGACATCCTGCACCCGCAGATCGCCGAGATTGAGGATGCCGCGCAGCATGGCGCGCTCCTCCGGCGACAATGTCGCGCCGGCGGCCTCGTCGGCCGCGATGGCCTCCTCGATATCCGCTCTCGCCGATCCGTTCTGGCGCAAACCGAGCGCGCCCATGAGGGCGGCCCTGAGGCGGCCCGCGAGATTGTCCGGGGCTTGGCCCTGAGCCTCGGCTCCCGGGCCGTCCGGACTTCGACTTTGGTCGTCGCTCATTCGCTTTGAGCGGCCGCGGTGGGATCGGCAATGCCGATCGTCTCCAGCGCGCTCCGCTCCAATGCCTCCATCGCTTCGGCCGCGCCATCCGTCTCGTGATCGTAGCCGAGAAGGTGGAGAAAACCGTGGATCAACAGGTGAGCCATATGATCCTCAAACGGCTTGCCCGCAAGGGCCGCCTCGCCGCGCACAGTCTCCACGGCCAAAATGACATCGCCAAGAAGGGCCCCGGAATGGGGGCCGGGCGCCTGGGGGAACGACAGGACGTTGGTCGGTTTGTCCTGGCCGCGGTAATGAGCGTTGAGCCGCCGGATCGCCGCGTCGTCGGTGAACAGGAGGCTGAGCTCCAGGGGTGCCGGAGTGCCGTTCCCGAAACTCTCAACCTCATCCTGAGGTGCGAGCCGCAGGCGAGCCTCGAAGGAGCCTCCAGAGCGCGCTGGAGACGCCCTCGTCCTTCGAGGCTCCGCTTCGCTCCGCACCTCAGGATGAGGGCTGTGGGGCGAACTCCGAGCGTTCCAGAACGGGTTCGTGGCGCCGGTGTCTCCCTCTTTCCCGCTCGGCGATTGGCCGCGGAGGGCGTGACTCCAACGATCTTGCGCATCGAGCACGGCTACCGCCGCCCCGATCGCGCGCTCCGACAAGTCGCGCAGCGCCTCTTCAGGCGGCCAATCGCCGGCCTCGACGGACAGCTCGATCGAAACAACCCGCTCAGGTTCGGCCAACTTTATTCCCCGAAATTCGCATCAGCCCCTGCGACGCTTGTAGCGGATCTCGTCGAAGCGCTGGGCGAGAGCGTCGTAGAGCAGCAGGCGTCCGACCAGCGGCTCGCCAATGCCGGCGGCAAGCTTCAGCACCTCCATGGCCTGGATCGAGCCGATGACGCCGGTGAGCGCGCCGAGTATGCCGGCTTCCGCGCAGCTCGGCAGCAGCCCTTCCGGCGGCGGGCTCGGGAAAAGGTCGCGGTAGGAGGGGTTCTCGCCCTCGAACGGTTTCAGCACGGTCACGGAGCCGTCGAAGCGGCCGACCGCCGCGGTCACCAGCGGAACTCTTAGCTCGGCGCAGGTGTCGGCGACGAGGTAGCGCGTGGCAAAATTGTCGGAACCGTCCGCCACGAGGGTGTAGCCGGAAATGAGCTCGGCCGCGTTCGCGGCTGACATCCGGACCTGGTGCTTGACGACCGCGACGTGCGGATTGAGCCCGGCGATCGCCGCGCCGGCGCTCTCCACCTTCGCGACGCCGATCCCCTCCGTCTTGTGGATGATCTGCCGCTGCAGGTTCGACAGGCTGACGATGTCGTCGTCGGCGATGCCGATCGCGCCGATGCCCGCCGCGGCGAGATAGAGCGCCGCCGGGGCGCCGAGCCCGCCGGCGCCGATGACGAGCACCCGCGCGTCGCGGAATCGCTGCTGCCCCGCCCCGCCCACCTCCGCCAGCACGATGTGGCGGGCGTAGCGCTCCAATTCCTTAGGCGAGAACGGTTCCGGCTCGGTCATCAGCTCAGCGCGGCGGAACGCTTTCGCCGGGCTGTGGCCCGTCATAGCCCTCGATGACGATGATCTCGGCGACGCTGGTGGCGGTCCTCAGCGCCTTCGCCCGCTGATAAGCCTCGTCATGCCAGCATGCCCTGGCCGCTTCCATGCTGGGGAACTCGATCACGATATTGCGGGCGCGAGCCACGCCCTCGACCGGGTCGTATTGTCCGCCGCGCACGATGAAGCGGGCGCCGAAGCGGGCAAATGGCTCCGCATTCGCACCGATGTATTGCTTGTAAGCTTCCGGGTCGGAGACATCAACCCGCGCGATCCAATAGCCTTTGGCCATCAAGCTCTCCCTTCCAGCATTTGTTCGATTCTCACCAACAATCGGGCTCGACGGGCGGCTTCCGCGTGGCCGTTTCGACCCCTCGCCAGATCGAGCGACATATCATCCGTCGTCGGGCAGTTCGACGCGTATTCGCGCCCTAAAGCTTCCTCAGCGCCACCTCGTCGATGGCGTGGTCAACGTCCTTGCGCAGGATGAGGTCGGCGCGGGGGCGGGTCGGCAGGATGTTCTCGCGCAGATTCGCCAGGTTGATGCGCTCCCAAAGCCCGACGGCCATCTCTTCCGCGGCTTCGCCGCTCAGCCCGGCGAATTCGTGAAAATAGGATTCCGGGTCGCAGAAGCGTGTGTCCTTGAGCCGCAGGAAGCGCTCGACATACCAGCGCCTGACCGCCGCCTCGTCGGCGTCGATATAGATGGAGAAATCGAAGAAGTCCGAGACGAAAGGGATCGCCTTGCCGTCCTTCGGCAGATCGCGCGGCTGCAGCACGTTCAGGCCTTCGAGGATGAGGATGTCCGGCCGGTCGACCGTGATCGTCTGCCCGAGGACGATGTCATAGCTCAAATGCGAATAGACCGGGGCGGTGACTTTTGGCTTCCCCGCCTTGATGTCGGAGAGGAAGGCGAGCAGCGCGCCGACATCGTAGCTTTCGGGAAACCCTTTTCGTTCCATCAGCCCTTCGGCCTTGAGCACGGCATTGGGGAACAGGAAGCCGTCGGTGGTCACGAGATCGACCTCTGGGCCGGAAGGCCAGCGCTTCAGAAGCTCCTGGAGGATGCGCGCCGTTGTCGACTTTCCGACCGCGACCGAGCCGCCGATGCCGATGATATACGGCATCTTGCCGTCCTTCGTGCCGAGGAACCGTCGCGTGGCGTGAAACAGGCTCTGCGTCGCGGTGACATACATGGAGAGAAGGCGCGAGATCGGCAGGTAGACCCGCTCGACTTCCTCAAGCCGTATCGGATCGCCCAGGGACTTCAGCGCCGCCACCTCTTCGGCCGACAGCGTCATGGGCGTGTCGGCGCGCAGCTTGGACCAATCCTCGATCGAGAAGACGCGATACGGCGAGAGATCGGGGCGGATGACCTGGTCCATCACGCGCCTCCGATCCGGCGGGCTTTCTCCTCGAGACCCGTTTCCGTTGTCCGGCGGTGGAGTTCCGCCTTCACCTCCGCGAAAGACACTCCCGAGACCTGCAGGAGCAACAGGAGGTGATAAAGCACGTCCGCCGCTTCCTTCGTCAGCCCTTCGCGATCCGCGGCGACGGCGGCGATCGCAGCCTCGACCGCTTCCTCGCCAAGCTTCTTCGCACACTTCGCCACGCCCGCCCTGGCAAGCGTCGCCGTATATGAGCTGGGGTCGCTCGAATCGGCGCGGGCGGCGACGATGCCGACTAGGTCTTCGAGCGTGAATTGCGACATCGAGGCGGAATGCGGTTGGTTTCCGCCTTCTTAGGCCGAAACGTGGCGGACGTGTATCCCTGCTTTCGCCATGTGCTGCTTGGCTTCCATGATCGTATGTGTGCCGAAATGGAATATTGAGGCGGCGAGCACGGCGCTCGCATGGCCGTCGCGAATGCCTTCGACCAGGTGATCCAGCGTGCCGACTCCGCCCGAGGCGATCACCGGCACGCGGACAGCATCGGCGACGGCGCGGGTCAGATCGAGGTCGAAGCCGCTCTTCGTGCCGTCGCGGTCCATCGAGGTGAGCAGGATCTCGCCGGCGCCCAGCGACACGACGTCCAGCGCATAGGCGATCGCGTCGAGCCCGGTGGGCTGCCTTCCCCCATGGGTGAAGATCTCCCACCGCGGAATGTCATCCGCGCCGGAGACGCGGCGGGCGTCGATCGCCACGACGATGCACTGGTCGCCGAACTTATCCGCCGCGCGGGCGACGAGCGCGCGGTCGGCGACGGCCGCCGTGTTGATCGCGACCTTGTCGGCGCCGGCGAGCAGCAGGGTCCGGATGTCCTCGACGGAACGGACTCCGCCGCCGACGGTGACTGGCATGAAGCACTCTTCCGCCGTGCGACGGACGACATCGAGGATCGTGGCGCGGTTCTCGTGGCTGGCGGCGATGTCGAGAAAGCAAAGCTCGTCGGCCCCCGCCGCATCGTAGGCCTTGGCCGCCTCGACCGGGTCCCCGGCGTCACGCAAGTCGACGAAGTTCACGCCTTTCACGACGCGCCCGTCCTTCACGTCAAGGCAGGGAATCACGCGAGCTTTGAGGGTCATGAAGACGGAGAGCGCGCAGCGGTCAGGCCGGATAGAACGCGCCGAGCCTGATCTCGACGGAGAGCGAAGGGATTGCGATCAGGCGCTCGGGGCCTTCGATCATGGCCGGCCCGGTCCAGTCCGAGGCAATTCCAGTGTATTCACCAAGCTTCTTAGGTCGGCGCAGTGCGACGACGGCGATTATACCTCGCAATGACAACAGGCGCGTCCAGGGAAAGCGTGAAAGGTTTCGCCGGAAAGCCCC
Organism: Hyphomicrobiales bacterium; assembly: GCA_013812985.1. The sequence goes on from JACCSN010000056.1 coordinate 9,300, forward strand.
CACTCGCCGCTCAGCCTTCCGACAGCTGCCGGGCGAATTCGCCGACGGTCTTGGCGTAGACCTGCGCCTTGTTCCATTGCAGGATCACCTGGTAATTGCCAGAACCTTCCTCCCAGGACTGACCGGGCTGCCACCCATGGCCGCGCAGAAAATTGGCGGTCGAGGCGAGCACGTCGGCGGTGCTGCGCTGCAAGTCGCGCCGCCCGTCGCCGTCGAAATCGACCGCGAAGGCGATGTAGGAGGAGGGCAGGAACTGCGT
>JACCSN010000081.1 GCA_013812985.1 Hyphomicrobiales bacterium
GGTGCTGACGGAGGAGGCGATCGGGTCGTCGAGCGCGCCTGATGGGACCGCCAGGCGCGCAGGCCAGCTTGGCGGGGCGGAGCCGGGCTGACTGAACGCAGGGCGCGATCCAGCGCCCTTCAGCTTGTTGCAGACTGATTGCGATCCCGATGGCCTCGACTTGAAAGCCAGCTTACGGCACATCGAAGGTGCTGCGAGAAACCCGGTGCCGATTTGGAGGGGCTGCGACCGCTTCGCCGCGGATTGGATGGCAAGGATTTCACCTCTTTGGCGAGGACCCAGCCAAGCAGCTGCTCCTTATCTGGTGCCGGCTGAGGGACTCGAACCCCCGACCCCCTGATTACAAATCAGGTGCTCTACCAACTGAGCTAAGCCGGCCTGACGCGCGGGAAGATCGCCGTGGATTATGCGACCGGAGGGAGCCTGTCCAGCGTCCGGCCGCTTCTTGCTTGCGGGCGCCGCGGACGGGTCCGCATTATCCCTGCGGCGGAATCGACTGACTACCGCGCAGCGTATCCGCCGCATCTCCGCCGCGGCCAATAACGGATGCGGCGGCGGCTTGACGCCGATCGTGCCTTGCGGAACCGCCGGCAAGGGGGCACGTTGCGCGTTCCAGGCCGAACCAACAAGAGCCGGAATGGGTCCTGCCTCGAACCCGGTGACGGAGATGACGATGCCGACACGCTGCATTCTGGCCCTGGCGCTAATGCTTTCCGTAGCAACGCTCGCCGGATCAGCCCTTGCGGCGGATTTCTCGCCCGATGTCTCCGCTCCGGCGGAGACCATCGCCGTGCCGGCTTACGTCCCACCGGTGGAATCCAACTGGAATGACGGCCGGCGCTGGCATGGCCATCACGACTGGGATTGGAGCCAGGACCCGCATCACGCATACGCCACCTACGGCTGGAAGCAGCCCTGGTCTTACGCGCCGCGGACTCTGCCCTACGGGGAATACCGGCCGCGGGTAGTCATGCCGACCCCGGTCGAGCCGGGATACAGCACCGGCGCGCGCCCGGCCTGGACGGCGCAATGGTATCAATATTGCGCCAGCCGCTACCGCAGCTTCGATCGCGATACCGGGACATATACGACCTATTCCGGGCGTCGGCAGGTGTGCCGGTAGGATGAATCAACGCCGCAACCGCCTGCGCAGAGGCACTTCGGCACCTTGCCGCTCAGGAGAAAGGGGGTTTGGGAACCGACCGCCGAATTGCGAAAAGCGCCAGAGTGGCGGCGTTGGAGACGTTCAGGCTCTTGATCGGCCCCGGAAGGTCGATCCGGACAAGCCGGTCGCAATTCTCGCGCGTCAGCCGGCGCAAGCCCTTGCCCTCGGCGCCGAGCACCAGAGCAATCTTGCCGCTCGCATCGACGCTCTCGAGAGGGTCGGCGTGCGCGCTGTCCAGGCCGAGGCGGTGAAAACCGAGTTCCGCAAGCTCCCCCAATGCACGGGCCAGGTTCTTCACCCGCGCCAGCGCGACATGCTCCAGCCCGCCCGACGCGGCCTTGGCGAGAACGCCGGAATCGGCGGGGCCATGGCGCTCGGTGAGCACGAGGGCGTTGCAACCGAAGGCAGCGGCGGAGCGCAGGATGGCGCCGACATTGCGCGGATCGGTGACCTGGTCGAGGACGAGGAGGAGCTCGGCGTCGGCAAGCTCGTCGAGCTCCGGCTCGGGGAGCGGGTCGCAGAGGACTGCGATCCCTTGATGCACCGCGCCCGCGCCGGCGAGCCGATCAATCTCTGAGGCTTCGGCCGGAGGCGGGAGATCGGGAATGCCGAGATCGGAGAGGCGCTGCAGGGCATTCGGCGTGGCGAGGAGCTTGCGAATTCGACGCCGAGGGTTGCGCAGCGCCGCGAGCGCGCTGTGCCAGCCATAGATGAGGGCCGCGCCTGATTCTATCCCACCGCGGGTCGGTTCCCGCCGTTTGCCGCGTGGTCTCATGACGATCGTATAATCCGTGTTCCCCACTCCGAGCTACCCCTCCCCAAGCCTCCCGCTCACGGCGCAAGGTTGCGGCGCCTCGTGTTGACAGGCGGACCGGTGCTGAGCATATACGCCTCGGACGAGAGCGCCCGCCGGTGCGGCGGGCGTCTTCGTTGGCGGTCGAAAGCCCAGGCTCGGACCGATCTGGGAGAGTGTCCCGAGTGGCAAAGGGGGCGGACTGTAAATCCGCTGGCGTACGCCTTCGTAGGTTCGAGTCCTACCTCTCCCACCAGCCCGCGCCGATGGCGCGGCAAGCGTGGAGTCAAAATCAGGCGGGTATAGCTCAATGGTAGAGCAGCAGCCTTCCAAGCTGAATATGCGGGTTCGATTCCCGCTACCCGCTCCAGCCCGTCACCATTCCGGGTCTGTTCCGTCCGTTGTGGAGATGCGTTATGCTCCCGGCATGACCATCCCTGTCACGCAAGCTGCCGAGGGGCTCCCGCGCCGGGCCTTCACCATCACGGATGTCGAGCGCATGGTCGAGGTCGGCCTGATCCCGCCGGACGAGCGCCTCGAGATTATCGGCGGGGAGATCGTCCCGATGTCGCCCAAGGGGAACCGGCACGAGCGGATGAAAGTCGCGTTGAACCTCCTTTGGGGGCGCGCCTGCCCAGAGGGATTCGCCTTTGCTCCCGAAACGGCGCTGCGCCTGGACAAATACACTTATCTTGAGCCCGATTTCGTGGTTTTCGATCGGCTTGTGGCGCTCGGGTCGCTGACCGGGCCGGACGTGCTGCTCGCGGTCGAGGTGGCCGACAGCTC
>JACCSN010000099.1 GCA_013812985.1 Hyphomicrobiales bacterium
CAGCATCTTCGCCATGAACGGCGACAGCTATCGTCTGAAGCAGTCCGCCCGCCGCCGCCGCGCCGCCCCAAGGGCGGAGCAAGACCAGGCCACCGAGATCGTCGATCCGGACACCGGCGAGATCACCGCGGCCTGATCCCACGATGTCGACGATAGGTAGGGGGCCCGATCGGGCCCCCTACCTATATCGCCACGCCCAGCCATCACTGGCCTGCTTTTACTCCGCCCCGCTGGCCTGAAATCCGGCCGCCGTTGACACACGCTTCGAGCCCAGAGCAGACATTGAGGCTGCCGGCCGGCTCCCCTCCATGTGCGAGGCCAGATCTGGCCAGCGACGTCATTCCCGGACATTCGCTGCCTTAGGTCCGGTCAGGATGAAGGGGCGGACCAGGATGGGAGCCGTAAGCACCAGCCCGATGATGGTCGTGGTCAGTTCCGGCGCAACTAGCAGGATTGCCGCCACCCCCAGTACCAGCCGTTCAAACCAATAGAGAGGCCCGAGCAGATAGCCGGAGAACGCCGCTGAAAGGACTGTGATGCCCACGATCGCGCCAAAGGTCGCCAGGGCGAACTCTTCCCAGGAGAAGTTGTCCACGACGAGAAGCATGGACGGCGAAAAAACGAAGACGAAAGGTACAAGCACCTTGCCCATGCCGAGCCGGAATGCGGTGTTGCCGGCCTTGAAGGGGTTTGCGTTGGCGATCCCCGCGGCGGCGTAGGCGGCCAGCGCCACCGGCGGCGTGATGTCGGCGAGCACGCCGTAATAGAATACAAAGAAGTGCGCCACGAGCGGCTCGACGCCGAGCAGCCCCAAAATAGGCGCGGCGACCGTCACCATGATCAGGTAGTTTGCCGTGGTCGGGATACCGCAGCCCATGAGGATGCAGACCACGCCCGTCATGATCAGCGTGATGAGCAGCGTCAGTGTTGCTGCAGACATGAAGCCGCCCGGTATGAGGCCCTGGATCGCCTCCGCCCATCCTGCCGCGGTCGAGGTGACGATGAAGGCCAGCTTGAAGCTGACCCCAGTCAGCGTCACGACGCCAATGACGATGCCGACCGTCGCGGCGGCGGCGCCAACCGCCAGCGCATATTTGGCGCCGGTGACGAAAGCCGCGAAGATGTCGGCTGGCGTCACCCTCCGGCCCGGGTTGAGGAGCCCGATCACAATGCAGGCCGTGATCCCCCAGAAGGCGGCGAGATAGGGCGTGTAGCCGTTGAGCAGGATCCCGATCAGGATGAAGAGCGGGAACAGCGTCGGCCAGTCGCGCTTCAGGACTTTCGCCACGACCGGCAGTTCGTCACGTGTCAGCCCGCGCAGGCCGTGACGCTTGGCTTCGAAGTGCACCTGCATGAACACGCCGAAGAAGTGCATGAAGGCCGGCACGCATGCGGCCAGCATGATGTCCTGATAGGGAATCCCAAGGAACTCGATCATCAGGAACGCCGCGGCACCCATGATCGGCGGCGTGATCTGGCCGCCCGTCGAGGCGGTGGCTTCCACCGCGGCTGCAAAATGCCGTGGATAACCGACCCGCATCATGGCGGGGATGGTCAGCGATCCCACCGTAACGGCATTGGCGATCGAAGACCCGGAGATCATCCCGAACAGGGCCGAGGCGAAGATGGACACCTTGGCGGGACCGCCGGAGTAGCGGCCTGCGACCGAAGACGCCAGATCGATGAACAGCTGGCCGAGTCCGATCCGGGTGGCCAGGACGCCGAACAGGACGAAGTGGAACACATAAGTCGCCACCACCCCGACCGGCAGGCCGTAGATTCCCTGACTGGTCAGATAGAGGTGGTTCACGACGCCGGACCAATCAGTACCCGGATGCACGAGCATGCCCGGCGCATGGCGCCCGAAAACCGCGTAGGCCATTATCAAGATGGCAATGACCGGCAGCGGCCACCCCATGGAACGGCGCGTCGCCTCCAGCAGAACCACGATGAGCATGGTTCCCATCACCACGTCGATGGGCAGCGGATTGCCGACGCGGAACGCAAGGTCCTGAAATATCCACGGTACGTAGAGCGTTGAGACGACCGCCATTGCCGCCAGAATCCAATCGATGACCGGGATTCCTCCCGGGCGCAGCAACGACGAGGGGTAAAGCGTCCTTTGCCCGCGTGCGGTGGCGGCGAAGACCAGAAAGACAAGCCCCAGCACGAAGGCCATATGGACCCCGCGATGGGTCACCTCGCGCAGCAGCCCGAAGCCCGCCGTGTAGTAATGAAAGGCCGACAGCGCAAAGAGCAGCAGCGCCGCGAGCCAGCCGACAAACGGCCCCAGCGGGCGGAAGCGGACCTCGGGGTCAAACCGCTCTTCCAGCTCCTTGGCGGCTTTCTCGTCCAATTCGAACTTGTCGCTCGTCATCGCCCGCCGCGCTAGCCTGAACGGAATTGGGGCCGGCCCCCAATCGACGAGCCGGCCCCCGTTTTCCCCTTATGCATCACACGAGAGCTATTGCGGTGCAGGCTTGGTAGCAGCATCCGACTCCGCGGCGCCGCCGGCCTGTCCCTCCTTGAGCAGCCCCGCTTCACGGTAGAAGCGCTCGGCACCCGGATGGAGCGGAATGCCGATGCCCTCCAGCGCGCTTTCCTTGGTGATCGACTTGCCCTTGGCGTGGCCGCTGTCGAGCAGTGCGCGCGTATTGTCGTTCCAGAGCGCCTTGGTGATCCCGTAAACGAGGTCTTCGGGCTGATCCGCGCTGGTCACCCACTGGGCGCCGACCGAAAAAGTCTGCACGTCCTGATCGACCCCTTGATAGGTCCCGGCCGGCACGGTGTGGTTGGCGAAGAACTGATATTTTTCCAGTATTCCCTCCGCTTCCTGCCCCGAAATGGGCACCAGCGTGATCGGCATACTGGTCGCCAGCTCGGCGATCGCACCGGCCGGGAAGCCGCCGACGAAGAAAAAGGCATCCATATTGCCGTCGCGCATCAGATCGGCCGCCTGGTTCGGCTTCAGGAACTCCGCCTCGACGTCCTCCTCGCTAAGGCCGTAGCCCTCCAGGATTATTCGCGCATCGACCAGCGTGCCAGAACCTGGCTCGTCCAGTGATACTTTCTTGCCCTTGAGGTCGGCGACGGATTTGATCCCGGAATCGGCCCGGGCCACCAAGTGGATGCTCTCCGGGTAAAGGTTTGCAATCGCGCGCACCTTCTCGACGGCACCCTTGTCGGCGAAGACGCCGGTCCCTGTATGCGCCCAATATGCTACGTCCGATTGCGAGAAGCCTGACTCAAGAGACCCGCCGGCGATCCCGTTGATGTTCGCCACTGAGCCGTTCGACGCGACAGCGGTCGCCACCAGACCGGGAACACCGCAGCTGCCACCCTCTTCACAGGCGCGAGAGCCTGGTGGGCTCGAGATGGCGTTGGCGATAAGGCCGCCGATCGGGAAATACGTGCCGGCTGTCCCACCAGTCGCAATCCGGAAGAATTGCATGTCCTGGGCCGCGGCGGCGCCGGCCGCCAGCAAACCCGAGAGCGCAACCACTGCCGTCGCCCTTCTAAGACTGAAGATTCTCATCCGATTTCTCCCGTGTTTTGTCGAATCGGCAACTTGCGCGACGCGAGCGGCGAATCGCAACCCTTATTCCAGTTCGCCTGGGCAAAATGCGTCGAGCCACTCTGCGGGTTGCACCTTGAAGACTTCGCGAAATTGGTCAAGTCAGGTTACGAGGTACAACGTGCGCTTTTCGGTATTTCTGGGGTGATCTCCAGAGCCACTTGCTTTTATATGGTCTTACCATTCTTGAGTCAGCGATGCCTTTCTCAG
>JACCSN010000105.1 GCA_013812985.1 Hyphomicrobiales bacterium
CGCTGGCTTCCAGGCGCTGACCATCTACGGCAGCCAGTACGCGCTGATCGTCATGGGCCTGCTTCTGGTCATTACCGTGCTCGTCGCGCCGGAGGGCATCATCGCCGGGCTTGCACGCCTACCGGCCGGGGTCGCGGCCCGCCGGCGCGGAAAGCCGGCCTGATGCCGCTGCTGGAAACGCGCAAGCTGAACAAACGCTTCGGCGGACTCCATGTCACCAACGACGTGGATTTTGTCTTGGAGCCCGGCGAGATCCATTGCCTGATCGGGCCGAACGGCGCGGGGAAGAGCACGTTCTTCCGACTGATATTGGGGGAGTATCTCCCCTCCAGCGGCCACGTCCTTTACGCAGGCGAGGACATCACGAGGCTGAAATCCTTCCAGCGCGTCCGGCGCGGCATGTCGGTCAAGTTTCAGGTGCCGGGAATCTTCAGCGCCCTGAGCGCCAGGCAGAATCTTGAAATCGCGCTGCAGCACCATCTGGAACAGGCCTCACTAACCCAGGAAATCGACCGCCTCCTCGCATTCCTGAATCTCACGGAGGCGCAAGCGCAGATGGCCGGCAACCTCAGCCATGGCCAGAAGCAGTGGCTGGAGATCGGCATGGCGATCAGCTTGAAGCCAAAGCTCTTGCTGCTGGACGAGCCCACCGCCGGCATGTCGCCGGACGAGACATACGCCACGGGCGAGATGGTCAAAACGCTGAAGGGGCAGGGCGTGACAGTACTGGCAGTCGAGCACGACATGGCGTTCGTGCGCCACGTCGCCGAGCGCGTCACGGTCCTGCATTTCGGCCGGATCTTCGCGCAGGGTTCGATCGACGAGATCGTCGCCGACGAGCGCGTCGCGTCCATCTATCTCGGCCAGAGCCATGAGTAAGATGCTCTTGTCCGCCGAGGGCCTTCGTTCCGGCTACGGCGGCAAGCCGGTGCTGCAGGGCGTCGACCTAAACGTGCGCGCGGGCGAGATCGTAGCCGTTATCGGACGCAATGGTGTCGGAAGTCAACCTTAATGAAGACGCTGATGGGCCTGTTGCCAGCGACCTCCGGGTCGATCGGCTTTTCGGGCCGAACATTGGAGCAGCTGGCCGCGCACAAGCGGGCGCGGCTCGGTGTCGGCTATGTGCCTCAGGGGCGCGATGTCTTTCCACGCATGAGCGTGGAGGAGAACCTCAAGGTCGGCGAGATGATCCGCGGCGGGGCGGAGAAAGCCGACTACGAGCGCGTCTACGCTTCGTTTCCCATCCTGGCGGAACGCCGCAACCAGCGCGCCGGCACGCTCTCCGGGGGCCAGCAGCAGCAGCTCGCCATCGGTCGGGTGCTGATCGGGCGTCCCTCGCTAATCCTTCTCGACGAACCCTCCGAGGGCATCCAGCCCTCCATCGTGCAGGACATCGCCCGCATCGTGGTGGAGCTTAACCGGACGGCTGGCATCACCATTGTCTTCGTCGAGCAGAACCTCGACATGATCCGCGCCATGGGGCAGCGCGCCTATGTCATGGACAAGGGCAGGGTCGTGGCGGAGATGGGGGCGGAGGAGCTCCGCGACCGTGAAGCGGTGAGACGCCATCTCGCCGTTTAGCACGGCCGCGAGAAACCAAGGGGAGATAAGGATGTCTTGGCTTGAAACGTCGATCATGGCCCGCAAGGGACTTGCCCGGGGCGAAATGCGCTCCACGCATTCGATGACCGAGGCGGATCAGGGAAAATACCACTACGTCTACGGCCCCTATGCGGATCCGGTCCTCTCGGTCGATCCCGGCACCGTTCTCTCCGTCGAGACGCACGACGCGTTCGAGGGCAAGATCACCTCGGAGAGCGACAAGCCAAGCGAGATTCTGAACTTCCCCTATCTGAACCCGCAGAACGGCCCGATCAATGTGAACGGCGCACAGAAGGGGGATTGCCTCGCCGTCTACATCAAGGATATCCACCCGCGCGGCCCCCAGCCGGCGGGCACGACCTGCCTGATCCCCGAATTCGGCGGCCTTGTCGGAACCGGCAACACGGCCCTCCTCAATCCGCCGCTGCCTGAACGGGTAAAGAAGCTCAATGTCGATCCGGTCACAGGGATCAAGTGGAGCGAGAGAATCACGCTGCCCTATGAGCCGTTTATCGGCACAATCGGCACCTCGCCGGAGATCGAGGCGATCTCCTCGCTGCAGCCGGATTATTATGGCGGCAACATGGACCTGCCGGATGTCGGGGTAGGCGCCGTCGTCTACCTGCCGGTCAATGTGGCGG
>JACCSN010000144.1 GCA_013812985.1 Hyphomicrobiales bacterium
GCGCCCATTCAGCGGCCGAAAGCTCCGCGCCCGGCCGTTCAAGCTCCACAGGATTGGAGCAGTAGAGACACTGAAGCGGGCAGAGATGCGTGATTTCCGCCAGAAGGCCGAGCGGGATCTGCAATGCGGACGCCACATAGGGCGCGGAAGCCGGCCGCAACGCCTCCCGCAGCCCGCGCGTGGGCTCAACTGTCAAGGCGTCGGACATAGCCGCTCTCCACGAAGCCGCCGATCAGGTCGGCGACATCGGCCTTGATCACGTCTTCCGGCGCGTCATACTCAAGCGCCAAATCCTGGGCAATCGCTGAAAGGCTCTGCGGCTGTTCGATGCGGTGCAAGATCTCCACGGTGATCGGGCATGGAAAGAAGACCCGCTCCGGCACCAGGAACAGCCAAACGCCACGGCGGTCGCAGTGCTTCAGCCGCGCCCATGAAGGGCGGACGAAGTAGGTCTCGTCGGTAAAGGGCGCCGTCATGCGACCTTCCCGAGCAGGATCGTCTCGTCGGCGGGAACAAAGGCGCCCGGCGGAATGCCGCCGCCGAGCACATAGGCGGAGTGCAGAGCGTCGAGCTGCGACCAGAGGACATCGCACTTGAAGAGGAGCGCCTCGCAGGCACGCTGTCGCAGCTCTGGCGTCGTCGCATGCTCCTTGACATAGGAAAGCGCGAACTCGGCGTCGCGGGGCGCCTGGTTCAGCCGCGGCTTGAAATAAGCGAGCGTCGCCTCGTCGATGAAGTCATAGCCGCCCAGCATCCCGGAGACGCGTTCGCGGATCACGCCTGGCGCGAAGAGTTCCGTCAGCGACGATGCGATAGCCTCCAGAAGCGTCTTCTCGCTCACGAAGCGCACATAGGCGTCCACCGCAAAGCGGGTTGCGGGGAGGATCCCGGTCTCGGCGCGTACGGCCGCCTCGTCGAGGCCGGTGGCGACGCACAGCTGCAGCCAGCGAGCGATGCCACCATCGCCTTCGCGGGTCCCGTCATGATCGAAGACGCGCTGCGACCATTCGCGTCGAAGCTTCGGATCGGTGATCCGCGCCATCAGCGCGGAATCCTTCATTGGGATGCGCGACTGATAATAGTAGCGGTTCAGCGCCCAAGCCTGGACTTGGCCGCGATCGAGCTTGCCGCCGTGCAGCAGGCGGTGGAATGGATGGAGGTTGTGATAGCGCTCCTCGCCGATGCGAAGCAGCATGCGCTCAAGCGCCTCGGCGCTCTCGATGCGATCGATCCCGGCAACTGTCACAGTGAAATCTCCATGCCGTCGTAAGCCACTTCGAATCCGGCGGCCTCGACCTCCCGCCGCTCCGTCGTCGGTGAACAAGGTCCCGTCGAAGAACACGACGGGAGTTCCCTCAAGTCGCCCGGCCACTTCGCCGTTCATTTCGGCGCAGTTCGCGGCGTAGACGAAGCGGCTCTCCCCTCCCCGGATCTCGATGGCAAGCGTGCTCCCCCTGTCCTCCGGGACCGCTGAATCCTCCAGTCCGCCCTCAAGATAGAGGGGAAGCTTTCCCGGCACATCGAACGGTCTGACCTCCAGGCCAGAAGGGGTCTCGTCCGCTAGGAGCAGCACCTGCCATTTGTCGGTTCGGAGTTCCCGCCGCGGGACCAGACGCCGATTGACGACGTCAAAAATCGAAATCTGGTCAAGAATGGTGAGCACGTTCGCCGAGCCGTAGATGGCGAAAGGTGTTCCTTCTCGCAGATGCAGCAGGCCCGCCACTGCATCTACGTCGGCATTGGTCAGGATCACGCCGGCAAGCGGACTGGACCTCAACCCGTGCCGTGGATGGAGAGAAGGGCTGGCTTCAATCTGCTGGCGGAGGTCTGGCGATGCATTCACGACGAACCATCTGATGCCATCAGCGGACACTGCGATCGAAGCCTGCGTCGCCATCGGAGCGGTCGGATCACCCGACCGGGCGCGCCTGCAGGCGTCCGAGTTCGCGTTCCACTGAGGAAATGCGCCACCCGCGGCAGCCCCAAGCACGCGAATTTTCAGCATGGATGAAGCAGCGGCGCCGCGGATGGCTTTGAGTCCTACAATTCCGCCGGCAGATAAGCGGTTACTTCCATGCCCGCCGACTTTTCGGTGGCGACCGGACGTGACCAGATCTTCTTCATCGCAATTCCTCCATCAGCTTTCCTGTCCCCGCAGAAAAGGGACTGTAGCTAAGCTCCGCTGCCGTGCCGTTTCCCGCAAGCGTTAGCCGCAATAGGCGCGGCCTATACGGGTCTCGCCGTGACCGACGGGTCGATATGACCCAGTGAAGCGAGCCGGGAGACTGCGAACGGAGGCGCCGGGCGCGCGCTTAGCCGCGGCGTCGAGGCGAAGACCTCCCTTAGGAGATCAATGAATGTCTGGATTCCAGGCTGTCGGCCATATTGGTGCGGAAAAAGCGCAATCGTCTGGCGCCGCGGAACGGGAATTTCGTACAAGGCTGCCCCGAAGATCTGGCGTCCTTGCTGTTGCAACGCAAGATCCGGAATCAGCGCCGTGCCGATGCCCAGCTCCACGAAAGGCAAGGCGGTCTCGTAGGATCGGCACCGGGCAGCCATCACCGATTCCGGCAGGAGATGGTCGTACCACATGTCCAGCCGGTTAGTATGGTCGCTGCCGAACGCGTAGCGGATCGTCCTGTTCAAGATCGCGGCATCGGACGCTGCGAGCTCTCTTTCGGGTGACACGGCGCCCGCCAGATCGGGCAGGCTCTCAGGCACGGCGAGCAGCTGCGCGTCTTCGCCGATGAAGATCGACTGCAGCCCGGGGCTGAGCTTGGTGACGGCCGCGTAGCCGGAGATCACCGCGATGTCGATCAGCCGGCCATTCAGCTGTTCGATCGCCTCGCGGGGTGTTGTCTCTACGATGTCCAGGAACTGGTCGCTGGCGCTGGCGAGCAGGCGCTGGAAGGACGGCATCAGAAGATTGCGCGCCAGAGAAGGCAGCGCGCCGACGACGAGCCGCCCGGGACGGCCCTGGAAAATCTGCAGCAGCCCCGCCTTGGTGCGATCAAAAGCCCCGAGGATCTGAGCGGCCTCGGCCAGCAGATACTCGCCCGCCGGGGTAAGGCGCATCTCGGCGTTGACGAATCGAATGAGCTTGCCGCCGAGCACATGCTCCATCTTGCTGAGCTGCTGTGAAACGGAAGGCTGCCGCATGTCCAGCTGCTTGGCCGCCTTGGTCATCGAGCCGGCATGCGCGACACTCCAGAAGATCTGAATCTGCCGGAGCGTGAGGTCAGGGACGCTGAAGGAGTTCATGGAAACCCGTTTATCGGGCTGCGGAATGCCGGACGCAAGATGTTAGGCCAGCGATGTATCTGTGCTGAGGCCTGAGCCTATTGAAGGTGCCCCGATTGAGA
>JACCSN010000160.1 GCA_013812985.1 Hyphomicrobiales bacterium
AGGAGATGGACGCGCTCTTGCGCGAGATGGAATCCACGCCGCAATCGGGGCAGTGCAATCACGGCCGGCCGACATATGTCGAGCTGAAGCTCGCCGACGTGGAGCGGCTGTTCGGACGGCGGTAAGCGTTGCGACGCGCGACCGTCGTAATTAGAATGGGGGCACATTCCGAAACGGTCCTGGCCATGAAATCCGCCATCGTGAAAATCGGCAATTCTCAGGGTGTCCGCATCCCCAAGCGCCTCCTGGAGGAAGCTGGCATTTCGGGCCCGGTCGAACTGCGGGCGGAAGTCGGGCGCATCGTCGTGGAGCGGACCGACCATCCGCGCGCCGGCTGGGAGGAAGCCGCTTGGCGGGTGGCTGAAGACGGGGGCGACGCGCTTATCCTTGGCGATTTCCCGAACGAATTCGACAAGGACGAGTGGACCTGGTGAGCCCGCCACGGCGATTCGACGTCGTTCTTGTCGACCTTGACCCGACGATCGGCTCCGAGATTCGCAAGAGACGGCCTTGCGTCGTCGTTTCGCCTGATGACCTGAATCAGGCCTTGAGGACCGTCATTATCGCGCCGATGCCGTCGACGCGCTGGTCGGCGCCGTTCCGCGTTCCAGTGCGTTTCCAAGACCGCGATGGCAGCGTCACGCTCGACCAGATCTGCACGGTCGACCGCTCGCGCCTGGTCCGCCGGCTCGGCGCGTTGGATCGCGACACCGCGGTGACAGTCACCGAACGGCTGGTGACCATGTTCACGCTCTAGGACGCGCGCCAGCGCGCGAAGACCAGCGCCGTGTCGCCGCTTCCGCGCCGCTCTAGTTCCTCGAAACCGGTCGGCAGCGTAACTTGAACATCCGCCCGCTCCTCCAGGATGCAGAGCGCCTGCGGCAGGAGCCAGCCGCCGGCGGCGGCGCTCCCCAGCGCCGCTTCGCCCAAGCCCTTGCCGTAGGGTGGATCGCAGAAGACGAGGTCGAAGGGCGGGATCGCGCCGGCGCGGCCGAGATCGGTGGCGTCGCGGCGGAGGATGCGGGTGATCCCGGTCAGCCCGAGCGCCTCGATGTTGGCGCGGATCAAGCTCCGGCCTTCGACGCCCGCTTCCACGAAGAGCGCGTATGCGGCGCCGCGGGAAATCGCTTCAAGGCCAAGCGCGCCGGCGCCGGCGAAGAGGTCGAGGACGCGAGTGTCGGGCCGCGGCAGCCCGTAGCCGTGCGCGAGGATGTTGAAGAGCGATTCGCGCAGCCGGTCGCTGGTCGGGCGGACGACATTGGAGCGCGGCCCGCGGAGCGCGCGGCTTTTAAGGCGACCGCCGACGATCCGCATGGGGCGACCGCCGCTTCGGCGCCGAATCCGGCTTGACGCGCCGCCCGCGCTGCGCTTCCGCTGCAACTGGCTTTTCCCCAGTCGCACGCTTGCGCACCAGCTTCTTGGGCCGGTCCTCTTGAGGCGCTTGCGGTCCCCCGACTTTGCCTCCTCGCGCGGCCCGCTGCTTCGGTCGACTATTCTCGTCGGCCGTAACGGGCAGGCGAATCGGCGCGTCGAAATCCGCGCCGGCGGCTTTGGCGAGCTTTTCGCCCAACTGGTCGCGAAGCACCCTCCCGCGCACCTCCCGAACCTCGCCGGCTTCCAGGTCGCCCAGCTGGAACGGCCCGTAGGAGACGCGGATCAGGCGGTTCACCGAGAGCCCCAGATGCTCCAGGACGCGTTTCACCTCGCGGTTCTTGCCTTCCCGGAGGCCGATCGTCAGCCAGATATTCGTGCCCTGGACGCGGTCGACCGCCGCTTCGACCGCGCCGTAGATCATGCCGTCGATGCTGATCCCGTGCCCGAGCGCGTCGAGCGCCCGCTGATCCACATTGCCGTGGGCGCGCACCCGGTAGCGCCGGAGCCACCCTGTCGCAGGCAGCTCCAGCACGCGGGCGAGCCCGCCGTCATTGGTGAGGAGCAACAGGCCTTCGGTGTTGATGTCGAGGCGGCCGACCGAAAGCACGCGCGGCAAGTCGGCCGGCAGGGCCGAGAAGACCGTCTGGCGGCCCTCCGGGTCGCGATTGGTGGTGACGAGCCCCTTCGGCTTGTTGAAAAGCCAGAGGCGGGTGCGCTCGCGGGAGGCGACGAGCGCTCCGTCCACCTCGATGCGGTCGCTCGGGGCCACAAGCATCGCCGGCGTCGTCAGCGTCCGCCCGTTCACCGCGACGCGCCCGTCGCCGATCAGGCGTTCGGCGTCGCGGCGTGAGCAGATGCCGGAGCGGGCGATGACCTTGGCGACGCGTTCGCCGCCGGCGTCCTTGGCGGCTTCTCTTTCGGCTTGTTTTCCGTCGGCAGGGCCGCCACTCATGCCCCCTCTTAGCAAAGGGGAACGAGGGAAGCGAGATGGCGCCGGGCACGGGACGCTTCATGGATTTGGCGCTGCGGGAGGCCGAAGCCGCGGGCGGGCGCGACGAGGCGCCGATCGGCGCGGTGCTCGTCCGCGACGGCCAGGTGCTTGCGGCCGAAGGCAACCGCACGCGCGAATTCCGCGACGTAACGGCGCATGCGGAAGTGCTGGCGATCCGCGCTGCGGCGGCGCGCCTCGGCACGGAGCGGCTCCCCGGCTCGGACCTCTACGTGACGCTGGAGCCCTGCACCTTATGCACAGCCGCCATTTCCTTCGTGCGCATCCGCCGGCTCTATTACGGCGCCGCCGATCCGAAGGGCGGCGGGGTGGAGCATGGCGTCCGCTTCTTTGCCGCGCCCACCTGTCACCATGCGCCAGAGGTTTATTCCGGAATAGGGGAAAGCGCGGCGTCGGCTCTCCTGCGCGAGTTCTTCGCGCTTCGCAGGTGATGCGGCGGGGCCTTCCAGCGGCGAATTGACCGCATGCTCCAGCCGCCGCTTGAGGTCGTCCTTGAAGGCGACGTTCATCTCCAGGATCGCTTGCGTCTTGAGGAAATCCAGGATGAAGACGCCGTTGATCTCCGGCCGCACCAGGATGCTCGGCTGGCGCCATCTGAGCTTCTCGCGGATCACCGCCTGCATGGAGATCTGCGCGGCGCCGACGACGCATTCCAGGAGCCCGGGCTGGCGGTCGCCGGCCTCGGTGGGACCGCCGGCGACGTCGCAGGCGACGGTGACCGGGCATTCGGCGACGTGGTCGAACGGTAGCGGGTTGCAGGCGCCGCCGTCCAGCATGAGCCGCCCGTTCACCCGGACGGGGCGGAACAGCGCGGGAATGGCGATCGAGGCGGCGATGGCCGGCTTCAAAGGCCCTTCCGACAGCACGGCTTCCGTCCAGCCGTAAAAGTCGCAAGCGATCACCTTCAGGGGAATCTTGAGCTCCTCGAAGGTCTCCGGCAGCTGTTCGAAGCCGGGCACGAAGCTGTCGAGGACCAGCATCGGATCGAACTGAGCAGTCAGCGAGCGGCCGCGCAGGAGGTCGGTGAAAGCCAGCGGCCGCGCCCGCCAGAGCCGGGTCAGGATTTCGCGTCGCCGGGCATAGAAGGCGCAGGCGCGCTCGCGCATGTCCCGGCCGGAAAGGCCGGCCGCGTACCCGGCGCCGATGATCGATCCGATGGACGTGCCGGCGATGAGGGCGGGTTTCAGCCCCAATTCATCGAAGGCCTCGCAGACGAGGACATGCGCCATGCCGCGGGCGCCACCGCCGCCGAGCGCCAGACCGATACGCAACTCCGACATCACAATCCCCTACACCAAGGGAAAGTCTGGGGACGGAACGCTGCCCCGACAAGCACAGACTAAGCTCAATGTTGATAGGTTGGGTTAATTGGATGAGGTGCCCGGCTGGTCCAGGCGAAGCGCGGTGGAACCCTACCCACCCGGGTCAGTTGCTGCGCGAGGATGTCATTCCCGCGACCAAGACCGAGATGGCGTCGCTACTAGGGATTTCCCGGCAGCACCTCCACGATATTCTGGGGGGGCGGAAGCCGGTCTCTCCAGCAACGGCTGTACGCCGCGGCTGTCAGCAATATCCCAACCATCCAGGCCGCGTAAGCGCAGGGTGGACTAGCTCAATCCGACAGCATCTCGCGAAAGAAGATTCGCACCCGGCGGTCGGTAAAGAACCGCCCGCCTTCTGTTTCAGTCCGCGCAGTGTGCTTCAAGCCGCCGCGGTCTGGATCCACTTCTGCAGATCGCTTTTCGGGCCGGCGCCGACCTTCATGTCGACCGGCTCGCCGTTCTTGAACATGATCAGCGTCGGGATGGAGCGCACGCCGTACTTGATCGCGGTCTGCTGGTTCTCGTCGATGTTGAGCTTGACGATCTTCACCTTGCCGTTGAGCTCGCTCGACAGCTGCTCCAGATGCGGTGCGATCATCTTGCAGGGGCCGCACCACTCGGCCCAGAAATCCACCACGACCGGCTCGGCGGCGCCAAGGACATCAGTTGCGAAGTTCGAGTCGGTCACGGCGCTGGTCATGTCTGTCTCCCGGAGCAGGCGTTGAACTGAAAGGTAGGAAGGCGCCCGATTCGGGTCAAGGAAATGCGAATGCCTTGATCCCGAGCTTGGCCAGTGCCTGTTCCATGGATCGGGCTGGAATGGGCATGATTTTCGGCGCGGCGGTCCAGACCAGCGCCGCCTCGATCTCTGCACCCGGCCGCATCTCCGTAAGCAGGCGGCGATAGAGGGCGAGCTGCAGCACATAGCCGGGGGGGGCAAGATCGGCGGTTTCGGGCACGACGCGGGCCGTCTTGAAGTCGAGGATGCGCCAGCCGTCCGGCGTGCGAACCAGCCTGTCGATCTGGCCGCTCACCGCGTAATCGCCGCCCGCTCGCGCGACCTGGCCGACGATCGCCACTTCGGCGCGGGAGTTGGGTCCGAAATTGTCGCGGAGAGCCGGCTCGGCCAGCACGGCCCCCACTTCACGCCACACGTCCTCGAAGAGCTCGGGGTGCGCGATAAGCTCGGCCGCGAGGAGATGCCCGGCATGGGCGCGCCGCCGCTCCTCGGGCGCGCCCGGCAAGGCTTGCAGCAGCCGATGCACCAGCCGCCCGCGCAGCAATGCCAAATCGCCTGAAGCCGTCGCGTCGCCTTCCAGTCTCGAACCCGCAATCGCCGGCGGGTCAGGCTCGGCCAACGCCCGTGAGGGACGCAACGGCTCCGGCGGCCGGGCGGGCGATGGCGCGGACTCGGAAAGCCAGGGCGGGATATGGACCGGCGGTTCGCCGCCGCGCCTCTCCCCGGCTTTCGCCGGCACGGGCGGGCGTTCCGGCTGCGGCCAGATATAGGGCCCCGCCAGCTCGCCGGTCTCGGCGTCGCGCTCCGCCTCGTCCGGGACAAGCGCGTTGGCGGCCAGCGAATACCAGCAGCCCTCCACCTCCTTCTTCTCCGGGCGGATGCCGCAGACGTAGAGCACGTCGCGCGCCCGCGTCATCGCCACGTAGAGGAGCCGCAGATATTCGCGCCGAGTCTCCGCATCGGCGGCGAGGTCGGCCTTGCGCTGAAGCTCCGTCACGTCGCGGCCGGAGCGCCGCCACAGGAACGCGGGCGAGTCTCGTCCGTCGCCGAACGGCACCAGGATTTTGCGGTGGCTAGAAACCACGATCTGCCCGCCGGTATCGACTAGGAACACGATGTCGGCTTCCAGGCCCTTGGCGCCGTGGACGGTCATGAGGCGGACGCCTTCGCTCCGCTCCTCCGCCTCGCGCTTGATCTCGCTACGGCTGGCGCGAATAAAGGCGGCAAACCCTCCGAGCGAGGGTGCCTCGATCGCCTCGTAGCTGAGCGCCTGGCTCAGGAACGCATCGAGCACGTCGTCCGCCTCGCCGCCGAGCCGGGCGCGGAAGGCGCGCCGGCCGCTATCGGGACCGAGGATGGTGGCGAAGAAGCGAAAGGGCGTGACCCGGTCGGCAAAGGCCCGCCAGGCGGCCAGCCGCTCCGCCGCCCTTCGGAATGGCTCGTCGCGAGAGGCGCCGAGCGCCGCCCAGAGGCTCCCGCGCCGGCCGGCGGCCAGCCGCATCAGCTCGTCTTCGCCGAGGCCGATCAGGGGGCTCTTCAGGCACGCGGCGAGCTGCAGATCGTCCTCCGGAAGCAGCATTACGTCGGCGAGCGCCAGGAGATCGAGCACCGCAATATGCGTCGCGACCGGGATGCGGTCGGCGCCGGCGGCGCGGATCGCATGCCTGCGCAGCGCGCGATTCATCGCGGAGAAGAACGCATCCCGCTTGCGGGCGAGGATCAGGATGCCGCCGGGCGCCACCTGTTTGCCGGACGGCAGCGTGGTCCCGATCAGCGTTCCGATCTCCTGGGCGATCCTGTCGGCCAGCGCGACCTCCGCCGCGGTTGGCGCATCGAAGGGCGCCGTCCAGTCCTCCGGCTCCTCGGCGACCTGGCGGACGATGCGGGGCAGCACGACGACCTTGCCAGGCTCGCCGTGGCGTCGCGCCGCATGCGCCTCGTAGGCCGCCGCGGTGACCTCCGCCTCGCGCCCCCGAAACACCTGGTCGACGGCGCCCAGCACCTCCTGCGTCGAGCGGAAGGAGAGGAACAGCGGCCGCTCGATGAAGCTTCTCTCGGCATCGGCGATCTTGCGGCCGAAGAAGCGCTGCATCTCGGCAAGCATGTGCGGGGCGGCGCCCTGGAAGCCGAAGATCGACTGCTTGTCGTCGCCGACCGCGAAGATCGTGCGCCGGCCGTCGGCGGCAGTCTCGCCGGCGAAGAAGTCGGCGGCGATCGCCTGCACCACCGCCCATTGGTCGGGGCTCGTATCCTGCGCCTCGTCGACCAGGATGTGATCGATCCGCCGGTCGAGCTTATAGAGCACCCACTCGGCGGCGTCGGAGCGCGACAGGAGGTTGCGCGCCTTGACGATCAGGTCGCCGAAATCGAGCGCGCCGGAGCGCCGCTTGGCTGCTGCATAGGCCTGCAGGATGGCGTCGGCGACCACCAGCAGCGCCTCCGTCGCGGCGAAATTGCGGGCGGCGATGTGCTTTCTGGTCAAGGCCAAGAGCCGCTCCGATTCCGTTTCGAAGCGGTCCAGAAGGTCCGCGTTGGCCCTTCCGAAATCCGCGCCGAAGCGATGGCTCCTGAAGCGGTGGTTTGCTTCATAGCCACGATACGACTTGTCGGGCTCCAAATGGAGAAACAGATCGAGCCTCGCCTCCGCTTCGGCGCCATGATGCTCCGCGCCAAGGACGGCGAGCAGCCGCGCCCGCGCCCGCTCATTGGTGGAGTGCGGCGCCTGCGCCAGCGATTCCGCCAGCGCCTCAGCGAGCTTGCCGCAATCCTGCCTTCCCCACCCCGCCGCGAGGCAGATTTCCCGGCAGATGCTCTCGCCGGTCTCGCCGGGCAGGAGCCCCAGTCGCCGCCTGAGATCGGCGAGTGCGTCGTCGATCGACCCGGCGCCTTCGTCGCCGGCCGACATGGCGATCCAGCGGCGGATCGCCTCGCGCTCGGCAACCACGCAATCGAGCGCCTCGCGAATCGCGAAATCCGTCGCGTTCTCCGCCAGGTAACGCATCGCCGCCCCGAGCCGCCCTTCCGGCTCGCGCGCCGCTTCCGCCATGACGCGGGCGCGCGCCGAAGCGATGAGCGCCGCCGCGGAAGTATCGTCCAGGACGGCGAACTGCCCCGGCACATTGGCCTCGAACGGGAACTGGTGGAGCAGCCGCTCGCAAAACGCGTGGATCGTCTGGATCTTCAGCCCGCCAGGCGTCTCCAACGCGCGGGCGAAGAGCCGCCGCGCTTGCCTGAGCTGAGGCCCGGTCGCCGGACGCCCCTGCAGGTCGAGGATGGCGGCGTGGAGCTCCGCTTCCGGCATCATCGTCCACCTGCCGAGATGCCCAAAGATGCGGCGGGACATCTCGGCCGCCGCGACCTTGGTGAAGGTGAGGCAGAGGATGGCGTCCGGATCGACTCCGGCGAGGAGCAGCCGGACGACGCGCTGCGTCAGCACATGCGTCTTGCCGGAGCCGGCATTGGCGATGACCCAGGCCGAGGAAGCAGGGTCCGAGGCTT
>JACCSN010000164.1 GCA_013812985.1 Hyphomicrobiales bacterium
GAACACGGCTCAAGGCGCAGCAACGCGCACCCGGAGGCGAGCGACGCTCTCCGGATGCGCATTGCTCGATGGGGAACTTACCCGCCCGGCGTCTGGTAGATGAAGCGTGAGTAGTTAGGGTCCTCAACATTTCCCCTGTCGATGATCGCGAAGCCAGTTTCGACGCGGCGCGGCAGGCTGGTTACGCCGGCGGCATCGGCGGCGGCGAATTGGACCGCTAGGTAGCCCATGTCGAACGGCTTTTGTGCCAAGACCATCGTGACGTCGCCCTTGCTGAGGGATTCGATGGCATCCTTGGTCGCGTCGTAGACCACAACTTGAACCTCGCCTCCGAGCCCGGCATTGACCACCGCGTTGCCGGCTCCCTGCGCGCTGAACACGTTTGTCCCGAAAACGCCGGCGAGGTCCGGATTCTGCTCGATCACCGCAGCCGTCTGCTGCGCCGCCCTGTTCGGGTCATCGAGGTTGTAGTCAGGCCCGAGCACCTTGATCTCCGGGAACTCGTTCTCCATCACCTCCTTGAAACCCTGTTCGCGGCCTTCCACCGAACTGACGTTCGGGTTGGTGGAGTTGATGTAGACCGTGCCCTTGCCGCCGATCGCTTCCGCCAGGCCGCGCGCGGAAATGCGCCCGCCCTCGACGTTATCGGAGCCAATATAGCTGATCGGGAAAGTCACCGACCCCTTCTCGTAGTCGCCGTCGCCGAGGAAGGTATCAACGGTGATCACCTCAATGCCGGCGTCTACGGCCGCCTGCAGGGGGGCCGTCATCTGGTCCTTATCCACCGGGGCGGTGATGATGTAGTTCAGGTCGCCGCGCGCAATCATCGCGTTGAGGAGCGGGGTCTGCGCTTCCACGCCCCACGTCGGCGGGACCTGAGTGACGACCTCGATCCCGAGATCCTCGGCGGCCTGCTCAACTCCGATCTGCATCACCTGATAGAAAGGGTCGACCACTCCCGGCAGGAAGCCGATCCGAATCTGCTCATCCTGGGCGAAAGCACCCGTCGATGCCGGTCCCATAAGCGCCGCCGCCGCCGCAAGCGCAAGAAAGAGCTGCTTCCTGGCCATCCATTTCCTCCCGTGCTGTTTTACGGCCCCGGCACGACATCGGACCCGCCGATCGCCGAGTATTGCGAAACGATGTTATCCAAGAGTGGAATCGGGCGCAATTAGTAGGCTGGAGCCTTCGTTATTGCGCGATCGCGGCGTGGCCAAGCGCGCCAACGACTATCTGCTCAAGATCGACGAGCACGCCAGTCATCAGGCCGGACATGTCGCTCAGCAGGAACACGGCGAGTTGCGCGACCTCGTCAATGGTCAGAAGGCGGCCGAGTGGCATCCCGGCGGAAGCGCGCTGGAGCCATTCCTCGCCCTTACCCAGCGTGCGTGATTGCATCACATGCTCGGCCGGGGTGGCGACCCAGCCTACGTTGATGCCGTTCACGCGGATGCGATCGGTGAGGAACGCGTTGGCGGCGTTCTTCGTGAGGACGCCGAGGGCGCCCTTCGTTGCGGAATAAACGGCGAGCTCCGGCGCGCCGCAATATAGGTTCATGGACAAGATATTAACGATGGAACCGGGCTCGGCGCGGCGTTTCATATCACGCACCGCGGCCTGCATCAGGAAGAACGGCGCGCGCGCATTGACCGTGAACAGCGAGTCCCAGTCGGCGATGGTCGCGTGTTCAAGGCCGGCCCGGTGGGTATCCGCCGCTGCATTGACCAGGCCGTCGACCTTCCCGAAAGCATCGACGGCGGCCGAGACCAGACGCCCCGGCGCATCTGGTTCGGCGAGGTCTGCCTCCACAAATACGCCACGGCAGCCGTAAGGCGCCAGGGATTGCGCGACGGCACCGCCGCGCTCTGCGTTCCGGCCGGCAACGACAATGCCGCTCGCACCGCTCTCCGCGGCGAGCCTAGCGATCGCGGCGCCGACCCCCTGGGTTCCGCCGGTCACGATCAGCGTCCGGCCGTCCAATCCAACTCGCATGCTGCTCTTCCGTCCTCCAGTAACGGCCGGAGCGAAAGGGCTCCGCGCTTATCCTGTCAATGCAAGTTCAAGAAAAACTGCGGGTTCGACCGTTGCCCCGGCCAAGGTCCCGATACCGGAGCACGTCGGGCTGCCTGGCAGCTTTGACTTTTCGGGATCTTCTCCTCGAAAGCAGCCACTCGGCTTTCGTGAAGAGTTTCGGGCGCCGGCAGGCGAACGAAAGTCCCCGAAGAACGAACCCGCGGGCCGCAGGCGCTGCGT
>JACCSN010000167.1 GCA_013812985.1 Hyphomicrobiales bacterium
CGCAAATCCATATAGGCGGCGATCCAGTCGTTCATCGCCTTGGCCTGGCATTCTCCGACGGCCCGGCTCTCATGCGGGGGCAGCCTTTCCAGGTTCATTTTGCCGAGCAGGGCGATGACGCTTTCAGCTTTCCAAAGCCGCTCGTCGGTATCGTCGTATCTTCCCATGGCTCTCGCCCCTGTCGCTTGGGCAAAGAACGCGGGCTTCGCGAATCCGTTCCAGCCGTCGGAACCGCGCCGGCAGCGCTTGCAAGTGGTCCGCGGCGAGGGCATCTGAGCCGCGCGGCCGCTCCCGGCCGTCTTCAGCCGCGCGGTTTTCCCCGATGATTGACCTCTATACCTGGACCACTCCCAACGGGCGAAAGGCGTCCATCGCGCTCGAGGAGCTCGGGCTTCCCTATTCAGCGCATGCGATCGATATCGGCAGGGACGAGCAGTTTCAGCCAGATTTCCTGCGCATCAGTCCCAACAACAAGATCCCGGCCATGGTGGACCACGATACCGGCGTCGCGCTCATGGAATCCGGGGCCATCCTCGTCTACCTGGCGGACAAGACCGGGCGGCTGCTGCCGCGGGAGGGCGAGGCGCGCTACCGCGTGCTCGAATGGCTCATGTGGCAGATGGGCGGGGTCGGCCCGATGCTCGGGCAGGCGCACCATTTCCTGCATTTCAACAAGGGGAAAGCGCCTTATGCCGAGGAGCGATTCAGGAACGAGGCCCGACGGCTCTACGGCGTGCTCGACGAGCGGCTGACCGGGCGCGAATTCGTGGCGAACGCATTTTCCATCGCCGATATCGCGATCTGGCCCTGGATCACCAGGTTCGAGTGGCAGGAAGTGGACCTGAACGATTTTCCGGACGTGAAGCGCTGGTATCTGGCGATGGCTGCCCGTCCCGCCTTCCAGAAGGGCTTTCACGTTCCGAAATTCATGCACGACATCCCGACGCCTTAAAGCGGCGCCGTCGGACTTTGGCAGTGGCGCGAGCAGGGTTCCCCGGCGATTCGGCCGCTTACATGCGGGTCTATGCGATCGGCGACATCCACGGCCGCTTCGACCTTCTGACGCGCCTTTATGAGAGCATCCGCCGCGATCTGGAAGAATCGCCGCCGGTTGTGAGCCTGGAGATCTTCCTCGGCGATTACATCGATCGCGGGCCGCAATCGCGTGAGGTGCTGGAGTGGCTTGTTGCGTCCGAGCCCGCGACAGGCAGGCGGGTCTGCCTCATGGGGAACCACGAGGCGATGCTGCTCGCGGCGCTCTCGGACGCCCGCTGCCTCGCGGACTGGCTTTCCAATGGCGGCGCGCAGACCCTGCGCTCCTACGGCGTGCCGCCACCCACGTCCCCGGCGCAGTCGAATGGTTTCCAAGAACGTGCCGATTTCATCGACGCATTCCCGACGGCGCACCGCGACTTTCTCGAATCGCTGCATCGAGCAGTGGAATTCGGCGACTACTTCTTCGTCCATGCCGGGGTGAGTCCGTCACGACCGCTTCATGATCAGAATCGCGACGATCTCATCTGGATCCGCGAGCCGTTCCTCTCCAGCCGCGCGGATTTCGGCAGGATCGTCGTCCACGGTCACACGCCCGTCGCGCGGCCCGACATTCGCCCGAACCGCATCAACATCGACACCGGCGCGGTCTTCACCGGGCGGCTGACATGCCTCGTCCTGGAAGGCGCCGCCATGCGCGTCCTGTCCGTGGATGGTTCGGTGACTCCACCTCCGGGCAGCCTCGGCTCGTGGATATGACGTAATTTCTGCCGGGAAAGGCGCTCTTGTGTTGAGGCGCGCGGAAAGTTTGGCTAGATACGAGGCGCCAGGCCGGGCCCCTCTGACAGCTGACGGCAGCTGTGATGTCGGACTGGATGTTTTTCCGCAACGGCCCAGCCTCGTCCCCCTCCGCGATCCTCACGCGGGAACACGACGCCAGCGGCCCCATTCTAACCTGATCACGGGCGCCACATGAACGAACTCCTCTCCCCAGAAGCTCTCACCGCGCTGTTCCAGGTCATCATGATCGACCTGGTGCTGGCGGGGGACAACGCCATCGTCATCGGCCTGGCCGCAGCGGGCCTGCCGCCGGACCAGCGCAAGCGCGCGATCCTGATCGGCAT
>JACCSN010000187.1 GCA_013812985.1 Hyphomicrobiales bacterium
GCTTTGGGCTGTCCGGACGGCAGGCGTTCCAGCTGGTCGGCGATGCTCCCGCGACGGGCGACCAGCACGATGCGAGCAACCGAATTGAGCAGCGCCCGCGCCTCCGCCATCATGAGATCGGCCCTGAGCGCGTGGACGGAGCCCTGCGCCAGTTCCTGGCCGAAATGGAGCCGCGACTGGCTCGTTCGAACCGCGGTCTCGATCGCGATCTGCAGGTCCTGGGCATATGAGGACGCGCGCTCGTTGACGATGACGAGGTCCACGGCGAGCCGCTTCATGCGCCAGTATTCATGCGCGCGCAGAAGCTGGCGGACCTGATCGATATCCTCGATGTCGTCGATCCGGCAGAGGACGATCGGCTGATCGCCTGATATGCCATGCAGCCACAGGCCGGACTGGGCGCCGGCGCCGTGTATGATGGCCTCCGACGACGGCCGGAGCCTTGGATCGGAATAGACGATGGGCGCCGCCAGCCTCTGGAAGTCAGCGGCCTCATCCGCCTTGATGTCGAGGTGACGGAGCTGGACCTGCGCCTGTGTCCAGGCCAGCGTCTTGGCGCGATCGTAGGCGTTGCGGTCGTGGTGCTTGTCGACGAGGTCGAGAAGCTCGGCGCGCGATGAAGCCACCAATGTCCAGAACGCGACCCGAGCAACCTTTCCGGCAGGGATCGCCACGCGGTTGCGGAGCGCGAAGATCGGGTCGAGAACGGCGCCCACCGTGTTGGAGAGCGGGCCGGTTTCCATCATCGCCGCCGCCCTGCCGACGTCTCGGTTGCGGCCGACGAAGCGGGCGCGGTCGGTCTCGTATTCCAGCGCGGCGGCAAGCTCGCCTTCCACCACCGCGAAATGCGCCGCCCAGATTTCCGGCTCCCCTGGCGAGCGGCGGCGACGGGTGGCGATCAGCGCCCCGAACTCGGGGAGGTGCTCGGTCTGCACGAACATTTTCGAGAAAGCGGGGTGGGCGTTGTCGGCGGCCGGCGTCGCCAGCACGATCTCGGCATAGGATGTCAGCTCGATTTCGCGCGGCCGGCGGCCGTTATTGGCCAGCGAGACGCGCCGAACCTCGCCGTCGTCCTCCGCCGAGACGAGCACATCCATGGTTGTGGCCAGATTGCCGTCATGGCGGATGAACTCGGCGCGATCCTCACCGAACATGGCTTCGTAGCTCTCCGGCTCGATCCCGACCGGCTGCGACCCGGCCGACCAGGCCTTTCCGCTCTGAACGTCCCGGATGAAGACGTAGGAGCCCCAGTCGTCGCGCGTAGAATCCTCCCGCCAGCGCGTCACGGCGATGTCGCGCCAACGGCTGTAGCCGGAACCCGCCGAGGTGAGCATCACGGCATAGCGGCCGTTGGAGAGGAGATGAGTGACCGGTGCGCCGCCCGCCGGCAGTGTCAGGCGTCGCAGCGTCGGCGCGTCGAAACCGGCCTCGGTCGCGGCCACCTTGACCTCTTCGGCGCGGGGATGCGCGACCGCCACATCGCGGGGCATGCGCTCCTGCAGAAGGAGCTCGCTCGCCTGGATCATCGGCTCCGCATGGAAGCGGGCGCGCATGCGCCCATCCTGCAGCGTGTTGGCGACGGCGACGATCGTCATCCCTTGGTGATGCGCCATGAAATTGCGCACGATCGCCACGTCCTCGCCTTCCGGCAACCTGGAACGGGTGAAGTCGAGAGCCTCGAAGAAGCCATAGCGGCCCCGCGCGCCCATCTCGGCGAGGCGCGCGAAGTTCGTGATGGCGCCGTGCGGGTCCACCATGGCGGCGAGACCGGTGGCGTATGGGGCGATCACCGCGTTTTCGGCCAGTCCCCGCTTCAGGCCGAGGCCGGGAACGCCGAAATTGGAGTATTGATAGGTGAATTCCGGGTCGCGCGCGTTGTAGGCGGATTCCGACACCCCCCAAGGGATGCCGAGCGAGCGCCCATAGGCCTGCTGGCGCTTCACGATGAGTCGATTGGTCTGTTCAAGCAGGCTGCCGGCCGGCGCGCGCATGACCAGGGACGGCATCAAATATTCGAACATCGACCCGGACCAGGAGATCAGCGCCGAGCCGCCGGCGAGCGGCGTCGCCGTGCGTCCGAGCCGGAACCAGTGCCGCGTCGCGACATCGCCCTTGCCGATGGCGAACAGGCTGGCGAGCCGCGCCTCGGAGGCGAGCAGATCGTAGCAATTGCTGTCGAGGCGGTTGTCGGACAGGGAGTAGCCGATGGAAAGCAGCTTCCTTTCCGGATCGAGCAGGAAAGCGAAATCCATGGCCATGGCCATGTCCTGGGCGGTGGTCGCGATTGCCTCCAGGCGGCTCTTCAAGGCCTCCGGCGCCGCCGCGGTCTCAAGCCTGTCGCGGCTGTATTCGGCGACGATCTTGCGCAGGGACCCAACCCAGAAGATCAGGTCGGCTGTGCCGCGGGTCTCCCCTTGCAGGCCGATGATCTCCCTTGCGGTCGCCGCTTTTTCCGTGAGCCGCTTCAGGCCCGGAAGCTGCGTCTTGATCGGCTGGGCGCCGCTCAATATGGCGTCGATCTGGTCGAGGGCGCTCGCGACCTGGCGACGCCGTTCGCTGGGCAGGGTCCATGCTTCCAGCGCCTCACGCGCCAGATGGAGGTTGTCCGCCATGCCGCGCCCGACCAGCGTCTCGTCCGGCGCGTGTCCCGCCCATTCCCGGCATGCATTGGCGAGCGCGATCAGATGACCGGCGAGATTGCCGCTGTCCACCGACGACACATACATGGGGTCGAGCGGATGAAGGTCGCCTGTATCGTACCAGTTGAGAAAATGGCCGTTGAAGCGCCGGAGCTTCGCCATGGACGCAAGCGTGGCTTCGAGCCGCTCGATCGTCTCGACCGCGCCGATCCAACCGAAGTCGCGCGCCGCTACCGTCGACAGGAGGTAGAGGCCGATATTCGTCGGCGACGTGCGATGCGCGACGACGGGTTTCGGACTCTCCTGAAAATTGTCAGGCGGCAGCATGTTGTCGGCCGGCGTGACAAAGGATTCGAAGTATCGCCATGTGCGCCTGGCGATGAGGCGCAGCTCGCGCTCATCCGACTCGGATATTGCAAGCTGCCGGGCGTTGTCCGGCGCCTGGCTGACCCAGAGCGCGATCGCCGGAGCCGCAAGCCAGAGCAGCGCGAAAGGCAGGACGATCGGCCAGGGGTGCGGGACCAGTGCAACGGCAAGCAGCGCAACAGCCGAGCCGAGTGCGGCCCCGCCCGCCATTTGCCGGTACGAGCCGCCAAGATCGGGGCGCGGGCTGATCTGCGATTGCGCGGCCGTCGTCCATTCCAGCAGGTTGCGGCGCGTCACGAAGAGCCGGTGCAGCGTGCGGATGAGGGCGTCACCCATCCGCAAGGCTTGATCGGGGAGGAAGGTGACGGTCAGGGCGGACTGCCAGCAGGCGAGGCGGAGATCGGCGGCGAGCGCGCCGAAATGGCTGCGCAGGCGAATGCCCGTCCGGCGCGGCGGCGCCGCGAACAGGACGGGAAGGAAGGCCGGTATGGCGATGGACGCGAGAACGAGCGCCGTTCCGGCGATCGCGGCCGGCGCGGGCATGAGCCAGCAAATGAACAAGGCGGCCAGCGTCAGCGGCGCGAGCACCGAGCGGCGGAGATTGTCCGCCATCTTCCCCAGGCCGATCGCGGGGATGCGCGCCCGCGCCCTGCCTGCCCCGACGATCCAGGGCAGGAGCTGCCAGTCGCCGCGCGTCCAGCGATGCTGGCGCTTGGCCGCGACATCGTAGCGGGCGGGAAATTCCTCGAAGAGCTCGACGTCGGAAGCGAGCCCGGCCCGGGCGAAGATGCCTTCGAAGAGATCGTGGCTGAGGAGCGCGTTCTCCGGCACGCGGCCTTGCAGCGCCGCCCCGAAGGCGTCGATATCGTAGATGCCCTTGCCGGTATAGGAGCCCTCGCCGAAGAGGTCCTGGTAAACGTCCGACACGGCGGCCGCATAGGGGTCCATGCCGCCGGGGCTGGAGAAGACGCGCTGATAGAGCGATCCCTCCCGGCCGATCGGCAGCGAGGGGGTGACGCGAGGCTGGAGAATGCCATAACCGTCGACGACGCGTCGCCCGGCCTCGTCGAAGCGTGGCCGGTTGAGCGGATGCGCCATCTTGCCGATCAGCCGCCGGGCGGCGTCCCGCGGCAGCCGCGTGTCGGCGTCGAGCGTGATGACGTAGCGGACATCGGGCGGCACGGCGGGCGCGCGGCCGTCGACGGAGACAAACGTCGTATCCGTCGCGCCCCGGAGGAACCGGTTGAGCTCGTGAAGCTTGCCGCGCTTGCGCTCCCACCCCATCCACTTGCCTTCACCGGCATTGAAGACACGGCGCCGGTACAGGAGGAGGAACCGGTCGCCGGCTGGACCCGGCCCGTAGCGGCGGTTGAGATCTCCCACGGCAGCGGCGGCCCCGGCGAGCAACGGCGCATCGCTGTCCTCGACCTCGCTATCCGCATCCAGCCCGTCGAGCAGGAGCGCGAAGGTGAGGTCTCCGCCGATGCTTCCCAGGTGATGGACCTCCAGCCGTTCCACCTGCTCGAGGAGCTCGGCTTCGCCCGTCAGCAGCGTGGGCATCACGACAAGCGTTCTGAGCGAGGGCGGCACCCCTTCGGCGAGTTCCAGCCCGGGCAGCGTCGTCGCGCCGAAAACGCTGGTGACAGTGCGGTTGACGAGCCCGGTCGCGACTTCCACCGCGGGCAGGAACCCGACCGCGCCAAAGAACACGAACCACCATCCGCCGACGCCAAACGTCGAAAGCGCCCAAAGCGCTAGCGCCAGGATCATGACAGCGGCGATGAGAATCGAGGCGATGTAGCCGCCCATGCCGAGGCGGATGCTCACGCGGCTGAGCCGAAGCCGCGGTGGTGGCTGGAATCCGATCTCGTGCTCCAGCCCTCGCCGGCCGGCGGCGATCAGATAATAGCCGGGATCGGCGGCGCGTTCCGCGGATGCGGGGCTGCTGGATTGGCCCGCCGACGCGCAAGACGCATCGAGCGCACGCGCCGCCACGTCAATTTCCGATAGCGCCGAGCCACGCGCCAGCTGCTCGATGGCGCCGCGGTAGAGATTGCGGGTCGGGAAATCCATCGCCGCGAAGGCGCTGCCGGCGCGCAGGCGCGCATCGACGAGGCTGACCGACTCGAAAAGCTCCGCCCAGTCCGTATCGGAGATCAGCCGCATGCTGGTGACGACATTGCGCACGGTGACATTCGATGCGCCCTGCCGCTGCTGGGCGCGCTGCACCACGTCCTCTATCGAGGTCCCCTGCAGGCTGAGCTGCTTCTCCAGCCAGCCGAGCGCCGGGGTCGTCCTCGGATCCTGGTCGCGGAGCCGTTTGGCGAGCTGAGCGGCGAAGAGTTCGGCGCGAGGCCGGTCAGCGAGCGCGGCAAGCTCCTCGTCGGGTATGAGACCGTGCTTGCCGTCGGGCGTGAGGAGGCGATCCGCCAGCTCGTCCGCCTCCATGCGCGCCGCGCGCCCGGCCGTGATCTGATCGGCGAGACGGCGGAGGTTCTCGACCAGAACGATGCGCAGCGTGATCGCCACCGCCCACAATTCGCCGATGGTGAGCGGCTGAACGCGCTGATAGGCGACGACGAAGCGGCGGAGCGTCTCGGGATCGAAGTGGCTGTCCGTGTGCGCCACATACGCCCAGGCGAGACCGAACACCCGAGGGTAGCCGGCGAATGGGCCCTCGGCCAGCTTCGGCAGCTGACGATAATAGCCGGATGGCAGATCGTCATGGATTTCCCGGATCTGCTCTTCCACGAGGTGGTAATTGTCGAGCAGCCATTCGGCGGCCGGCACCACGCCGCGTCCCCGCTCAAGTTCGGCGGCGCTCGCCCGGTACGCAGCCAGGAGCACGACGGCGTTGTCCTTGAGGCGGACCGGCAGCGGCAGCACGGCGGCAGGCGTTTTGGTGACCGGCTGAGCGGCGGCCAGACTCTCGGCATGCTGCTCCAGACGCTCGATCCCGAAGAGCTCCTCGCGAACGGGCGTTGTATCGTCCCAAACGGCCGACGCAGGCTCACGCCCGAAGACACGAAGCAGTCTGGATCTCATGAATCGATTCTTTGTTTGACGACCAATCACGCATGATGGCCACGTGACGGTTCGGGCTGGCTGGAACGCCCTTTCCTGCCGCCGGGCTGATCGACGTTAGCAGCAATGATGAACGCGTCGAAGCCCTGATGCCTCGACTCGATTCACGACTGCGGAAAAGTCTAAGTGGCTACCGGAGCGCGTCCGCTTCCAGCGCGGCAGCGAGTTCGATCGGGTCGATCGTGAAGACCTCATGAGCATCGCCCGACGCTGAAATTGCCGGAACGTGCAGCATTGTTGCCGTGCGGGCGAAGACCAGAAAGGAGATTCCCAAAATCTCCTCCTCGTCGGTATCCAGTCGGTAAGTTCCCGCAGGCAGAACCTTTTCGACAGACTTGAGCAGGAAGGAATGCCGGAAGGTTACCGTTGTCTGCGTCGTGCGAGATTGCAATTTCAGCCTTTTTCGAGCCGTCCATTCTCACTAGCGATGAAGCCATGATGTGGGTCAAAGGTCTTCGGAAACAAGGCTCACCCGCTCTCAGCCAACGCTTCGACGTCAAGCCGGATGACCGACGTCTCACTTCGTCTGCGACACCGCCGCGCCGCTCCCGCGATTGCCCCGGCCGGCCTGCGTCCCCTAAACGGGGTTGATGCAGCGCTACAATGTCTTCTCGCTCATCCGCGAAGGGCTTCGCGGCCATACCGGCTGGGCGCCGGCGTGGCGCTTCCCGGAGCCGAAGGCGAGCTATGACGCCGTGGTGATCGGCGGCGGCGGGCACGGGCTGGCGACGGCCTATTATCTCGCCAAGGAGCACGGGATGCGCGACATCGCCGTGATCGAGAAGGGCTGGATCGGCGGGGGGAATTCCGGGCGCAACACCACGATCGTCCGCTCCAACTACCTGTTCGATGAGAGCGCGGCGATCTACGGCCATGCGCTGACGCTGTGGAACGGGCTTGGCCGCGAGCTCGACTACAACATCATGATGAGCCATCGCGGCGTCCTCAACCTCGCCCACGATGAGACGGAGGCGCGGCAGCTGAA